>DATABW010000354.1:0-7566 GCA_036259375.1 Woeseiaceae bacterium | reverse complement strand
CGCGCTCACGCACAATCCGGCGCCGCTGCATCTGGACGCCGAATATTGCCGGGAGACGGAATTCGGGCGGCCGCTCGTCAATAGCTGCCTGACGCTGGGGTTCATCGTGGGTAACTCGGTGGTGCCGAGCGTCGTGTCGCCCACCGAGATACCCACCATGAACCCTAGCGTCAGGCAGCTATTGACGAGCGGCCGCCCGAATTCCGTCTCCCGGCAATATTCGGCGTCCAGATGCAGCGGCGCCGGATTGTGCGTGAGCGCGGTAAAAAACACGTTGTCGGCTTCGGTGATCGTGCGGCGGATCGGATGATCGAACACCTGTCCCACCGTGAACTGCTCGAAATATAACCCCGCCATGCCGCGTTGCCCGTCGCTCGAAGACCGCCAATCGTCGGCTCATCATAGCAATTCTGGGCTTTCCGTGACTCACGCTGGCGATGTGCGCGAGCTGGCGTATATGCTAGGGAGCTGCGAAGTCGGCAACCGGAATCCAAAAACAATGAAAGGACGGGCAATTTCCGTCGGCAAGCAGGAAGTTGCGCCGGGCAGCCGAAAGACGGTCGAACTGGCCGTCGCCAACCTGTATACGCACACGCACCTCAACATGCCGGTGCACGTGGTGAACGGCCGCCGCGACGGCCCGACCCTCTTTCTCACCGCGGCCATTCACGGCGATGAGCTGAACGGCGTCGAGATCATCAAGCGCATCCTGAAGCGTTCGCTCCTGAAGGGACTCCGCGGGCGGATTCTCGCGGTGCCGATCGTGAACGTGTTCGGCTTCATCGAGCAGTCACGTTACCTGCCGGACCGGCGCGACCTCAATCGCTCGTTTCCCGGCCGCGGGTCCGGTTCGCTCGCCAGCCGGCTCGCGCACCTGGTTGCGACGGAGATCGTTGCCCGGTCCGACTACGGAATCGACCTGCACACAGGCGCCGTGCACCGCACCAACCTGCCGCAGGTACGCGCTGATCTGTCGGACCCGCACACCCGGCGAATGGCGCACGCGTTCGGCGCGCCGGTTGTAATCGACGCGAATGTGCGCGAAGGTTCACTCAGGCAATACGCCGGCGAAAACGGCGTGCCGACCCTGCTTTACGAAAGCGGCGAAGCGCTGCAGTTCGACGAGTTGTCGATCCGGGTCGGCGTCCGCGGCATCGTCCGGGTGATGCGGGAGCTCGAAATGCTGCCGCCCGAAACCGGACCGCGCAAAGCCGCGACACCCATCTACACTAATGCAACGACCTGGGTGCGTGCTCCCATGAGCGGCCTCATACAATCGCGGTGCCGGCTGGGCCAGCACGTTCGGTCCGACGAGGTCCTGGCGAAGATCAGCGACCCTTTCGGCGAGGTGGAGGTCGACGTTGCCGCGTCCTCCGGAGGCATCGTCATCGGCCGCAGCACGTCGCCGCTGACGCACGAAGGCGATGCGCTCTTTCACCTCGCGCGCTTCGACGATACCCGCGAAGCGAAAGCAACGGTGGAGGAGTTCCAGCAGTCGAATGGCATCGATACCAGTTGGGGCTGACCTGCATTCTATGATGGACACCGAAAGCGGAATGATCACGATCGGCTGGCGTGAGTGGGCGAGCTTGCCGGAGCTCGGCATCAAGCGGATCAAGGCGAAGATCGATACGGGCGCACGCACGTCTGCCCTGCACGCCTTTCATCTCGAGCCGCTCGAGCGGGATGGTGCGGAGTGGATACGGTTCAAAATCCATCCGAAACAGCGCCGCACCGACATCGAGTGCGTCTGTGAAGCGCGGGTGAAGGACCGGCGCGTAGTTTCCGACTCGGGCGGGCACCGGGAGATGCGGTACGTCATCGAGACGCCAATTGTCCTCGCCGAGCGCACGTGGCCGATCGAGATCACGTTGACCTCGCGCGACGACATGCGATTCCGGATGCTGCTCGGGCGGACGGCGCTGCACGGACGCATGCTGATCGATCCGTCGCGGTCGTACCTGACGCGCCGTCCGCGGCGGCCGAAACCAGGAGCAGCTTCATGAAAATCGGCATTCTCTCGCGCAACCGGCGCCTCTACTCGACCCAGCGGCTGGTCGAGGCGGCCAGCCAGCGGGGCCACGAAGTACGGGTGATCAATCACCTGCGCTGCTACATGAACATCGCGAGCTTCAAGCCGAGCATTCACTACGACGGCGAAATGCTGCCGCCACAGGACGCGATCATTCCGCGCATCGGGGCGTCGGTGACGTTCTACGGCGCGGCGGTGGTCCGCCAGTTCGAGATGCTGGGCACGTTCACGCTGAACGAATCCGTGGCGATCTCCCGTTCCCGCGACAAGCTGCGGTCGCTGCAACTGCTCGCCCGGCGCGGCATCGGCCTGCCGGTGACGGGCTTTGCCAATTCGCCCGACGACACCGCCGACCTGCTCAACCTTGTCGGCGGCGCGCCGGTGATCCTGAAGCTGCTCGAAGGCACGCAGGGCAAGGGCGTCGTCTTGGCCGAGACGCGCAAGGCAGCGGAAAGCGTCGTCGAGGCTTTTCGCGGTCTGAACGCCAACTTCCTCGTGCAGGAGTTCATCAAGGAAGCCGGCGGCGCGGACATTCGCTGCTTCGTCATTGGCGAAAAGGTGGTCGCCTCCATGATGCGGCAGGCGCAGGAAGGGGAATTCCGGTCGAACCTGCACCGCGGCGCGACGGCGAAGCTGATCAAGATCACGCCGGAGGAGCGGTCAACGGCGGTGCGCTCCGCGAAGATCATGGGATTGAACGTCGCCGGCGTGGACATCCTGCGCTCGAATCACGGACCGGTCGTGCTGGAGGTCAACTCCTCGCCGGGGCTCCAAGGCATCGAGCAGGCTACCGGGAAGGACATCGCCGGCATGATCATCGGCTACATAGAGAAGCACGCCAAAGCGGGCAAGACCCGCACGAAAGGCGCCGGATAGGGTCTGCCTCTACGACTTCGGAATATCGGGACCCGCCGCCGCCTCCTGCCGCCGCTCGCCGATCCAGCCGCCGAGAACGCCCGCGAGGAACGGAACGAGGCCCCCGGCGATCAATCCGCCGATCGAGAAATTGCCCGAGATGAGGAGGGCGATGAGCACGGCGACCGCGGCGGAAATGCCCGGCTCCAGGATCGTTCGTCCGGCCGACTTCAATCCGACGATGAACCCGCCGATCGCGAACACCAGGAAATTGAGAATAGCGACCAGCGCCATCTGACCTCCGCTGAGCTGGAGGTCTGCCGGGTCGATGGCGCCTTGGAGCTCCGGCGCAAGAACGAGTTGGAGCACGATGCCCACGGCGATGCTGAGTGCGAGCATGATCAGCACGCCGAGGCCGATCCATTTCCAGTCGAGATTGCGCGTCATGGGATTCTCCGGGGGAGTGAATGGCGGAGAGGGTGGGATTCGAACCCACGGTACGGTCACCCGTACACTTGATTTCGAGTCAAGCCCGTTCGACCACTCCGGCACCTCTCCGACTCGTCAGTTTAACTGTCTTGCTGGCCCGTGCGCACATGCGCGGGTGGGAGTGACTCGGGCCATCCATGGCCCTCGCCCTGCGGGCGCGCTGCGCGCGTCCAAATCGGCAATCCTGCCGATTTGTCGAACCCACGGTACGGTCACCCGTACACTTGATTTCGAGTCAAGCCCGTTCGACCACTCCGGCACCTCTCCGAGCGGCGTAGTTTACCTATCTGCCCCGCGGCTTGCGCGCGGTATTTTGTCAAATTCCTGTAACCGCGCGGGTTTCGGCGATCGAGCCGTTCGGAATACCGGTACACGCCATGTGCGGGGTCACTGATTTATCGGCCGGAGTGAGTTAGCCTATGCAAACGGCAGATGCCGGCCAGCATCAGGACAATAGCAGGACAGGCACGGATTCGAATACGAACACGCCGTGCCGACACTTCCGCCAGCTCAGCGTTCGAACAAACAACGACACGCTGTCGGAGCGGCAGTGATGAAAGGAAATTGAGGAGACTTGATTTGCGGCTGTTGATCTTTGCATCGCTGGCATTGGTGCTCAACACCTGCTCCGTAACGCCGCCCCTGCTCGACCGGGTACTGGAGCGCGGCGAGCTCCGGGTGGTCACCCGCAATACGCCGACCACTTATTACGTCGGTACCGACGGCCCCCGCGGTCCCGAGTTCGACCTGGTCGAGGGCTTCGCCGAAGACCTCGGTGTCACGCTCGTGATCGACACGGTCGACGCGGTAGCAGACGTGCTGCCGCGACTTCGCTCCGGCGAAGCCGACCTTGCTGCCGCGGGTCTGTCCATGACCGCTGCGCGCCGCGAGAACGTCAACTTCGGGCATCCCTACAACTTCGTCGACATGCACCTGATCTACAAGCTCGGCACCGGCCGGCCGAGAACGATCGAGCAGCTAGTGGGCCGCCGAATCGAAGTCGTGGCCGGCAGTAGTCACGCGGAGCTGCTGGAGGCGCTGAAGCGCGAGGTACCGGCCCTCGTCTGGACCGAAAAGCCCGATGTCGAGGTCGCGGACCTCCTCGAAAAGGTGGCGAACGGCGAAATCGATTACACCATCGCGGACAGCACCAATTACAACATCCAGCGGCACTTCTACCCGGAGCTTCGCGTCGCCATTAATCTGCAGACCGCCGATCCCATCGCCTGGGCCTTCAGGAAGGGCGATGGCGACCGCCTGCTGGAGCGCGCCGACCAGTACCTGATAGAGGCACAGCGACGGGGATTGCTGGCCCAGGTTCACGACCGCTATTACGGCCACACGGAGAGGTTCGACTACGTCGGTACGCGTGCCTTCATCCGGCATTTCGAGAGTCGCCTGCCGCGCTACCGGCAGCTCTTCGAGGAAGCCGGCCGGCTGCACGGCGTGGACTGGCGGCTGCTCGCGGCCATCGGTTACCAGGAGTCGCACTGGCGGCCGCAGGCGGTCTCCCCGACGGGTGTCCGCGGCATCATGATGCTCACCCGGGCAACCGCCGATTACCTCGACATCGAAAACCGCGTGGATCCGCAAAGCAGCATCTTCGGCGGCGCCGAATTCTACGCGCGCCAGGTCGAGCGCATCCCCGAAAGCGTCGAGGAACCGGATCGCACGTGGCTGGCGCTCGCCGCCTATAACGTCGGATACAACCACGTCATCGATGCGCGCCGGATCGTGGAATGGCAGGGAGGCGACCCGGACGCCTGGGTCGACGTCAGCAAAGCCCTCCCGCTCCTGTCCCGGGAGCGCTGGTATTCACGCCTCGAATACGGCTATGCACGCGGCTGGGAGCCGGTGCTGTACGTCAACAACATCCGCAATTACTACAACATCATTCGCTGGCTGACCGGGAACGAAGCGGAAGCGGAGCGAGTGGAGATGCTGGAAGTCTCCAACAGCGCCCCTCAGACAGCGCCGCTGAGCGGTTCCTGAGACCGGTCGCCCGTTCGGCGGGCGCCTGCAGGCGGTCCCGGCTGTAGTGGCCTCAGGAGTCGGGTTGGCTTAGCTCCGCTTGCTTTCGAAGAATGCACTGAGCAAAGCCGCGCCCTCCTCCCGCAGCAAGCCGCCGTTGACCTCGAGCCGGTGATTGAGCTGCCGGTCATTGCAGAGATCGATGACGCTGCCGGCCGCGCCGGCTTTTTCGTCATAGGCGCCGAAGACCACCCGGGCGATCCGGGCATGCAGCATCGCCCCCACGCACATGATGCAGGGCTCCAGCGTGACGTAGAGCGTGGCATCGTTCAACCGGTGGTTGCCGAGCTCCACCGCGGCCGCGCGCAAGGCAACGATCTCCGCGTGCGCGGTCGGGTCGTTGTCGAGGAGCGTGCGGTTGTGGCCGCAAGCGACGGCACGTTGCTCCGCGACGACGACGGCGCCGACCGGCACTTCTCCTCGCGATTGCGCCTGCGCTGCCAGCTCCAGCGCAGAGCGCATGTAGCTCACGTCGGCATCCGACCAGCCGCCGGTGGTCGTCATTCCCATTCGATCGTCGCGGGCGGCTTGCCGGAAATGTCGTAGGTAACGCGCGAGATACCGTCGACTTCATTGATGATGCGCAGGCTCACGTGCTCCAGGAAGTCGTACGGCAGCCGCGCCCAGCGTGCCGTCATGAAATCGACGGTCTCGACGGCGCGCAGCGCCACGACGTAATCGTAGCGGCGGCCGTCGCCCATGACGCCTACCGAGCGCACGGGCAGGAACACGGCAAAGGCCTGGCTCGTCTTGTCGTACAGGCCGTACGCCCGGAGCTCATCGATGAAAATGCGGTCGGCGAGCTGCAGCAGTTCAACGTACTCCGGCCGCACTTCGCCCAGCACCCGCACGCCGAGGCCCGGGCCCGGGAAGGGGTGGCGCCCGACGATTTCGTGCGGGAGGCCGAGCTCCAGCCCGATTTTCCTGACCTCGTCCTTGAAGAGCTCACGAAGCGGCTCGACCAGCTTCATGCGCATCTGCTCCGGCAATCCGCCGACGTTGTGGTGCGACTTGATGACGTGCGCCTTGCCCGTGCTGGCTCCGGCGGATTCGATCACGTCGGGATAGATCGTTCCCTGGGCGAGCCACTCGATATGCTCGAGTTTCTGCGCCTCCTCATCGAAGATCTCGATGAACAGGCGCCCGATGATCTTCCGCTTCTCTTCCGGATCGGCCACTCCTGCCAGGGCCCCGAAATAACGCGGCGCCGCCTCGACACGGATGACGTTTACCCCGAGGTGCTCGGCAAAGGTCGCCATCACCTGCTCGGCTTCGCCATAGCGCAACAGCCCGTGGTCGACGAAAACGCACACGAGCTGGTCTCCAATGGCCCTGTGCAACAGCGCTGCGACGACCGACGAGTCGACTCCGCCGGACAATGCAAGCAGCACGCGGCCGTCGCCAACCGTTTCGCGCACGGCGGCGATCGCGTCCTCGACGATGTTGCCGGGCGTCCAGTCACCGGGGCAGCCGCAGACCTCCTGCACGAACCGGCACAGGATGCGGGCGCCCTGCGGCGTGTGCGTAACCTCGGGATGGAACTGCAGCCCGTAGTACCGCCGGTCCCTGTCCTCCATCGCGGCGAGCGGCGAGTTGGCGCTGGCACCGGTAATGCGGAAACCGGGCGGCGCCGCCTCCACGCGATCGCCGTGGCTCATCCACACTTTCAGCACCGCCGCGCCGGCTCCGCCGTGCATATCGTGCAGTCCGTGCAGCAGGGTGGAGTCGCGCGGCTCCACCTCGGCATAGCCGAACTCACGCTCGCGCGACGTCTCGACCTTGCCGCCGAGCTGCGCCGCCATCGCCTGCATGCCGTAACAGATTCCGAGCACCGGCACGCCCAGCTGAAACACCGCCTGGGACACGCGCGGCGGGTTGTCGACGTTGACCGACTCCGGCCCGCCGGAAAGGATGACGCCGGCCGGCCGCCACCGGCGCAGTGCCGCATCACTCATATCCCAGGGCTGGATTTCCGAGTACACGCCGCACTCGCGCACGCGCCGCGCGATCAGCTGCGTGTACTGGCTGCCGAAATCGAGTATCAGGATAGGATGCGCGTGGATGTCGTGCGGCTGATCGGGAAATGCTGTCGCCACTAGTGTCCTGTCCCGTAAATATGTTGCATAAGTCGCGCGCGAATTTTTGTGGCCTGCGAGGCG
>DATABW010000353.1:0-11321 GCA_036259375.1 Woeseiaceae bacterium | reverse complement strand
TGAACCCGTCCTCGTCGACGCGGAGGCTCTCCTCCTCGGCCAGCTCGACCGTGAGGTCGTAGGGGAAGCCGTAGGTGTCGTAGAGCCGGAACGCCTCCTCGCCCGGGCCCTCTGCATCAGCGCCGGCTGCGGCACGGATGCAAGCTCGATGACCATCAGCATTCCCTGCTTCATGCCATGCGAATTTGCAAGTTTCACGCCATGTGGGAGTCCGCCACGCGGTGATTGCCGGTGTGGTCGCCCGGAGGGCGGCGCCGGGAACGCCGTGGCATGGATGTTGCAAATCTGACCACGATGGATGGACGACGCGACATCGTGCTGGTCACCGGCAGCGCGGGCGGCATCGGCTCGGAGCTCACGAAGGAGCTGCAGAAGGAGTTTCTCGTCATCGGCTTCGACCTGGAGGTCGAGGAGGACGAGCAGAATCTCTCCGTCGACCTGACATCCGACGAATCGGTGAACGCGGGACTGGCCGCAGTACGCGAGCGCTTCGGCACGCGCATCGAAGCCGTCATCCATCTTGCCGCCTACTTCGACTTCTCCGGCGAGAAAAGCCCGATGTACCGCAAGGTGAACGTCGAAGGCACGCGCCGCCTGCTGGAAGCCCTTCAGGCATTTGAAGTCGGCCATTTCTTCTACTCCAGCACGATGCTCGTGCACGAGGGCACGGAGCCCGGCGTATCGATCGACGAGGAATCGCCGCTCGGCGCCCACTGGGCCTACCCGGAATCGAAACTGGAGACGGAAAGAACCATCGAGGCGCACCACGGCCGCATCCCGTATACGCTCCTGAGACTCGCCGGCGTCTACGACGAAGAGCACCTCGTGCCGTCGCTGGCGCACCAGGTCCAGCGCATCTATGAGCGCAGCTTCCAGTCGCACCTGTTTTCGGGCGACGTGGCCGCCGGGCAGTCGTTCATCCACAGCGAGGACGCCATCGACGCGATCTCCCGGGCGGTCCGGCGGCGTGCCGAGTTGCGCGATACCCGCGCGCTGCTGATCGGCGAACCGGAGGTCATGAGCTATGCGGAATTGCAGGACTGCCTTGGTGAGCTCATCCACGGGACCCCCTGGCGCACCCGGTCGATCCCGAAGCCGCTCGCGCAGGCGGGATCATGGCTGCAGGTCACCACGGAAGCCGTCGTTCCGGACGCCATCGACCAGGGCAAGGAGCCGTTCATCAAGCCGTTCATGGTTCCGCTGGCGGACGACCACTACGAGCTCGACATCGGCCTCGCGCGCGAGAAGCTGCAGTGGCAGCCGAAGCACTCCCTGCGCGAGCGGCTGCCGGCGATCGTCCAGGCGCTGAAGAAGGACCCGGAAGGCTGGTATATGAAGAACAAGCTCACGCCGCCGGTGTGGATGACGCCGGACGAGGCGGACGACGCGGACCTGGAGAAGCTGCGCGTGGAGCACGATCGCCTGCTGCGCCGGGAGCACCGCCAGAACCTCTGGGCGCATTTCCTGACGATCGCCCTCGGCACCTGGCTGGTGACCAGTCCGCCGATACTCGGCTACGAGTCGACTCCGATGGCCGTGAGCGACATCGTGAGCGGTGCGCTGATCGTGCTGTGTGCCTCGTTATCGCTGTCCTGGCGGATGGCCTGGGCGCGCCTGCTCTCCGGCCTCATCGGCTTTTACCTGCTGTTCGCCCCCTTGATCTTCTGGGCGCCGACCGCGGCCGCTTATCTCAATGACACGCTCGTCGGCGCGCTCGTGATCGGCTTTGCGATGCTGACCCGGCCGCCGATCGGCGTCAGCATGATCGCGCGCATGACGGGCCCGGACGTGCCGGAGGGCTGGGACTACAGCCCGTCCTCCTGGACGCAGCGGCTGCCCATCATCGCGCTCGCGTTCGTCGGGCTCTACGTCTCCCGCTATTTGACCGCTTACCAGCTCGGCCACATCGACAGTGCATGGGATCCGTTCTTCGGCAGCGGCACCGAACGGATCATCACGTCGGAGGTTTCCAAGGCGTGGCCGGTGCCGGACGCCGGGGTGGGGGCCGTCACCTACATCCTGGAAATCCTGACCGGGCTGATCGGAAGCCGCCGGCGCTGGCGCACGATGCCCTGGCTGGTGATCCTGTTCGGGGTCATGATCGTGCCGCTCGGCGCCATCAGCATTTTCTTCATCATCATACAGCCCATCGTGATTGGCACCTGGTGCACGCTGTGCCTGATCGGCGCCGCGGCCATGGTGGTGCAGATCCCCTACTCGTTCGACGAACTGCTGGCGACGGGCCAGTTCCTGTTGCAGCGCCGCCGCAAGGGACGCGCGCTCTGGCCGATATTCCTGCACGGCGATACGGCTTCGGGCGGCTCGAAAGAGGCGCCGGCGGATTTCGAGCAGTCGTTCGGGCAGCTCAACCGGGAAATCTGGGCCGGCGGCGTCAACCTGCCGTGGAACCTCGTGCTGAGCATTGCGATCGGCGCCTGGCTCATGTGCACGCGGCTGGTCTTCGGCACGGAGGAGCCGCTGGCGTCCAGCGATCACATCATCGGGGCGCTGGTGATCACCGTATCGGTGACGGCGCTCGCCGAGATGGCGCGGCCCCTGCGCTTCCTGAACGTGTTGTTCGGCCTTGCGCTGATCGGCGCGCCTTGGCTGCTCGACGGAGGCAGCCTGCTCGCTGACTGGGCAGGGGTACTGGCGGGACTCGCCCTGATCGCGCTGGCGATCCCGCGCGGCACGATCGCCAACAACTACGGCACCTGGAACCGCTTTCTGGTGTGACGGCCACAGGGTGCCGGACTTGTATTATTTGCCTTTTCGGAAGTTCTGCAACGGCTTGTCAGGCAGACGAAAAGGCAAATAATGAAAGTCCGGCACCGGGGTGCTGCTCTCAGGCGCTGTCGGGCGGGATTTTGTCGGGCTCGATTTCGCCCGCCGCCGGGGCGTTGCGCCAGCGTCCCTGGTCGTCCTTGTCGAACTGGGCATTGACGGCGAGCATTGCCGCCTCGTGTGCGGTGTGCGCGAGCTCGTCTTCGGATTCCATGCCGCCCATGTGGCACTTCTCCCAGACCCGCCGGTACGTGGAGAGGTAGGTGCGCTGCGCCATGTCCGGCAGCTCGTCCCTGAGGGACTGCGGCAGGTCGCCGATCGATTCGTAGTTCGCTTTCATGCCGGTATCGCTGCAACTTGCGTGCCACCGGAATGATCAGCCGAAACCGAGGTCCCGCAAGGCCAGCCACGAAAAAAAGATCAACACCGCCGCCAGCGCCACGCTCGTCAGCGGATGGTTCCGGTGGCGTTCGCCGATCCATGCCGCGCGGCCGTTCAGGAGGAGCAGCACCAGCGCCAGCAGCGGGAAGAACCACGCGCCGATGACGGCATAGAACTTCTGGATTTCCCGAAAGCTGAAGAAAAGCCCGAGCATCGGGACGAGGGCCAGCAGGACAAGATACGCCCGGTACGGACGGCCGCGCGTGTCGACGGCGAGCCGCGGCTCATCGGGCCGCCGTCGCAGCAGGCTCCAGCAGTCGGCGAACAGGTAAGGCACCGCCTGCCACACCCCGAGCAGGCTGCTGAACACGGCACCGAAGGTGCCGATCAGGAACAGCCACTTGCCGGCAGGGCCCATGACCTCGACCAGCCGATCGGACAGGCTCACCAGCAGTCCCGCGCCCTCGCCTTGTATGGCGACGGTACTGCCGATGATCACCATCGCGATACCGAAGAGCGCGGTCATCAGGTACCCGACCGCGAGATCGATACGGCAGGTGCGGAGGTCCGAAGGCTGCGTCAACCCCTCCTCGCGCAGCCAGTAGCCGTACGACAGGACCGTGAGCGTGCCGCCGATGCCGCCGATCAATGCCACGGTCCAGGCCAGCCCCTCACCGCCATTCGGAATCCGCGGCACGAGCAGTCCATGGACCACCTCGGCCGTCCCCGGCCACAGGGCCGCCGCCGTCGCCATCACGGTGACGAACATGAGGCCGATGCAGGCGCGCATCACGAGCTCGAACAGCCGGTAGCCGCCTAGCCCAACCATCGCGAGCCCGGCAAGGCCGGCGGCGATGCCGAAGACGATCTTGCCGTCGCGCGGGTCGGCGAACACGGGAAAGATCGCGTGCAGCGTGACGCCGCTCGCGCTTACCTGGGCCGAGCCGACGAAAAACGACCAGAGCAACAGGTAGGGGAGAAACAGCCACACCGCGAGCGGACCGAGCCGATGCGCCGCCCCCTCGAGCAGGGTCTCGCCGGTCGCGAGTTGCCATCGCGCCAGGCCTTCGGTGACGGCGAATTTCAGGATAGTGCCGGCGAGCACCGCCCACAGCACGGCGGTCCCGAGCAGCGCGCCGGCGATGCTGCCGGTGGCCAGATCGCCACTGCCGACGCCGGTGGCGGCAAGCAGCAGCCCGGGCCCTATCATGAGCAGCGTGGATGTGCCGCCGCGCCGCCGCGTTGCCGGTCCCGTCACTGAAGCCCCCCTGCGCCAATGACGCATTGTAGGAGCCCGTCACACGGGCGACAACGAACAGGTCCGGGTTACAGGTTAAAGGCGCTTCGGATCTGCTGCACCAGCGTCTCCACCGGTTCCTCGATATCCAGCGTGAGCGCGTCTTCCGGCGGCTCGAGCTCCGCCAGCTGGCTGTCCAGCATGTCCGGTGACAGGAGCCCGTCCTCCCTCGCTTCCATGCGTGCCCGGATCAGGCCGGCGCTGCCATGCAGGTAGACCAGCCGGACTCGCACGCCGTCCACACCGAGTTGACGGCGATGGCTGTCTTTAAGCGCGGAGCAGGCCAGCACGTCCACACCGGGCTGCACCAGCCAGCTCTCCACCGCGACTCGCAGCGCCTCCAGCCACGGCTCGCGGTCCGCTTCCGTGAGGGGTTGCCCGCTTTTCATCTTGCGAACGTTCTTCGCCGGGTGAAAATCGTCAGCGTCGTGAAAACGCCCGTCCACGGCGCGCGCCAGCGCCCGGCCTATCGTGGACTTCCCGCTGCCGCTCACGCCCATGATGACGACGACCATCGCGACGACCGGCAGCGCGAGCGGCGCGCGCCTCAGTGGAGGTGCTGCAAGTGCTCGCGGCCGCGCCGGGGCGCGCCGTTGCCGGCCAACAGCGCGGCTATGGCGACTCCGGCAACCGTCAGGGCCGCCGCGGTGACCACCGGGTGCAATGATGCCCGCGTGTACAGGCTCGACTTCATCACGTGTCCCGCGTAGTTACCTTGCACGTGACCGTCCTCGCCGGCCGCCTGCAGCGCGCCTTCCCGATGCCGCGCGGGCCGGTCGCGGAACTGCATGCCGGACGTAAAGCGGCGATTCAGCCAGTCGGTGACGGCCGGCATGCGCGCATTCATGCTGCTCATGAGCTTCGAACCGCTGCCGACGAAAATATCGCGTTTCGCGTGTTCCGCGGCGAACAGGATGGCATGAGCGACCTCTTCCGGGGCATAGACCGGAGGCGGCAGCGTCAGCTCTTTCGACGTGTAGTTCTTCGCGTGTTCCGGATAGCGCGTGTCGATCCCGGCCGGTTTGATCAGCGTCATCGAGATCGGCGCCTTGTCCTGCTGCAGTTCCATGCGCAGCGCATCGGTGAACCCTTTCACTGCATGCTTGCTGGCGCTGTACATGCCCTGCATCGGCAGCGCCAGGTCCGAAAGTTCGCTGCCGACGTTGATGATCGCGCCGCCACGGCTCTTGAGATGCGCGGCTGCAACGAGCGAGCCCGACACCACGCCCCAGAAGTTCGTATCGAACAACCGGCGGGCATCCTCCTCGGTGATCTCCTCGAGCCGCCCGTAGATGGACACGCCGGCGTTGTTCACCCAGGTGTCGAAGCCGCCGAACTGCCCGATGGCGGCCTCGGCAATGTTCTCCACCTCTTCGCGCCGCCCGACGTCGGCGACGACGCGAATCGCCTGCCTGCCGCCGGCCTGGATGTTACGGCAGGCCTCCTCCAGCGCCTCCGCGTTGCGCGACGACAGCACCACCCGCGCGCCGCGCGCGGCCGCGGCGCGAGCCGTCGCGAGCCCGATCCCGCTCGAGGCTCCGGTGATGACGATGACCTGTTCGTTCAGGGGCTTGAGTGAATAGTGCATGGCGAGCCACTCCTCCGAAGGCACAACGACTGTCGGCCAAATGATCCTGCAAGGTTCGCGCCAACCGCAGTGCGAGGCGACCCGGCCATAATGACAAACCCCGGCCGGAGCCGGGGTTTGAAGACGGGGAAGCATTGCCTCCCCTGCAGACGTCGGGTGCTTCTAGAACGACAAGCGAGCGCCCAGGTAGAACCGCCGCGGCTCGACCCAGTTGTTCGACACGCCGAACTCGTAGACCCCGTCGCCGGATGCCAGGTCCTGGTTACGTATTGGAGCCTGGTCGTCCAGGGCGTTGAAGATGTCCAGGAAGAACTCGGCCTGGTAACGATCATCGAACAGGTCCATCGTGTACTTGGCGCGGAGATCCAGTGTGCCGTAGGAGTCGGTCTTGAACGCTCCGACGGCGCCTTCCGCGACCCACGGAGCTGTTACGCCGCCGTGTTCGTACGCGGCCCCAAGGATAGGGAGATGCCGGCTGGAGGCCAAAAAGGTTTCACTGTACAAGGTGCCGGAGTTCCAGAAATACACGGCCCCGACCTCGAAACCATTCTCCCAGGCATACGACCCGGCCAGCTTCAGGATGTGCTCCACATTGCCCGGTTGCGGTCCGTACATGTTTGGAGCGCGCGGATCCAGGAAAACGACGTCGCCCTGGAAGTCGGCGTCACTGTCCGAATTGGAATTGCCTTCGGCGTCGTTGTAAGAGTACGAAGCCAGCAACTGCCAGGCGTCCTCCGCCGTGCGACGTTTGCGGAACGTCACTTCGGCGCCGGTGTAATCGCGCTGACCGCCAGCGAGGGTGGCAATGACGTAGTTGGATGCGGGGATCGCATCGTAACCGAAGTACGACAGCGGCAACACGAAATCACCGACGGCGGTCGGATCGGTGTACAGCCCCAGGTCATAGTCTTCGAGAATGTCGCTGGTCTTGCGATCCGTTACGGTGATGCCGACGCTCATATCCCTCGTCAATGCATGTTCGTATCCGATCATGAACTCATCGGTATACGGCGTCTGCGTCGTCGGCGCAAAGAAGGCGTCCTGTTGCTGTGAGCCGCCGCGCACGCGGAAGGTCACCCACTGGTCGTTTACGAAGATCTGCTCGTTGCGCACCGAACCCGTCAAGGTGCCCGCGAACGAGGTCATGTTCGTTCGAATCGGGTCGTAATAGCGTCCTCCGAACGCCCACACCTTGCTGCCACCGTCACCGTTGATGTCGTAAACGACGCTCAGCCGAGGCGCGATCTCGTAGTCGAAGGTGAAGATCTTCGAGCCGTCGGTTGCGAAGTGTTCCCACTTCTCGGCACGTATGCCGGCATTGACGGTCCAGTGCTCGTCGATTTCCCAGGAATCCTGGAGGAAGATCGCATTACCTTTAGTTTCGAACGTCAGCGGCGCTTGCGATGCCTGTACGATGCGGTAAACGTTCACCGCGCCGTTCGGATTGCCCGCCGTGCTGTCGAACACGATCGCACCTACTTCCGTATCGCTGAGCGAGCCGGAATTGTCGGTATCGAGCTGTTCGACGAGTTCCGGGGAGCTCTCCGTAATGCCGTCGATGATGCGCTGGTAATCGTCAGCGATAATATCCTGCGCGCCCGTCCAGGCCGTTTCGACGTAGTCGTCCAGCGTGATGCCGGCATTCGGATTCCCGATGGATGTGTACTGGGCGCCTTCCCCGGTATACACAAAGTTGTTCTTGTACTCGTTCGTGATCTGGGAGTAACCGAACTTGACGTCGTGATAGCCCCAATCGGTATCAAGAAAATATTCCAGCGTCAGGGAAACCTCGTCCTTGTTCCGGAACGTGACGGTGTTCGAGCCCGTGCCGCCAAGCTCCGTATCGGCATTCGTGATCCCGGGCACGCCGGAAAATGCCACGTCATTTCTCGTCTCATTGCTGGCGGCGAGCTGGCTCAATTCACCTTCGTGGCTGGAATAATCAAGCGTTGCAATCAGGTTTTCCCAGGAATGGGAGTAAGCGAACTTGTAGTTGTCACCACCCTGCTCCTGGACAAAATCCCGGTTGTTCAGCCTTGTGATATCCGCCGATCCATCGCGTTCGTAAGGATCGTTGAAATATTCGGCAATGAACTGATCGCTGTCTGTCGCTTGCCAGGTGAGTTTGAGAAAGCCCAGATCCTGCGTCGTATTGACCGTACGCAGAAAATCCCCGGTGTTCGGATCAGTGACGTCATCTTCTCTTTCTTTTCTCTGTAGCGACGCAAAGAACCACAGCTGGTCCTGGATGATGGGACCGCCCAGCGTGAAAGCTGTGTCAAAGGTCGAGAACGAGCTGTTCGGCAGGTTCTCGTTGTCCGCAACCAGGCTGTCGCTCTGGGTGTAGTAATTGACCGATCCGTGAAACTCGTTGCTTCCGGATTTGGTGATAACGGTGGAGATCAGCCCTTGTCCGCCCGCATATTCGGCCGGCACGCCCCCGGTAATGATCTGCTGCTCCTGGATAATTTCGGAGTTGAAGTTCGCTCCGAACGTTCCCGTCAGGTTGTCCGTGATGTTGACGCCGTCGATGTAATAAACGTTGTCAGATGAAGAACCGAAGGTGTTGCCGTTGGAGTCGACTACGTCGCTGTAGTTTACGCCCGACTTCGACGAGGGATTGCCGTTCAGGGTCGGCTTGGTCGTCGGCGCAAGCTGCAGGTAAGACTGGTAGGTGCGTCCCGTCGGAAGCGACTCGGTAAGATCCAGCGTCACGTCCGTACCCACCATGGCCGATGTGGTATCGATCATCTGCCCGACGCTGCTATCGCCCGTGACGACGACTTCCTCGATGTCCGCTCCAGGACCTGCGATAACGTAGTTCAGCGCGAAAGTGCGCTCAGAAACGACCTTGACGTTGCGGTAGGTGATGTCTTCGAAGCCTTCCCCGCTGACGACCACCCTGTAGTTGCTGGACGGGTCCAGCCCTTCGAGCCGAACCGTGCCGTCCGCGCCGGTCACGCCGGTCCGTTCCGTGAGACTGTCGGGCGTGCTGGCGTGAACCCGGGCGCTGGCCACGGGATTGCCCTCGGCGTCGGTGACGCTGACCCTCAGTCCGCCGGTATCCGCAAGCGCGGCGCTGCCAAATGCGGTGCACAAAAATACTGCTATGCCGGCCCGCCAATGGCGAGCGGCCTTTCTCATGATGCCCACGATGAATCCCCTTATGCTGTGGTTGTTTTTGTGCAGGATCCGACGATGGGACGCACATGCGCGCCGTCACCAGAATCTGCAGCAGTTCAGATCTTGCCAGCCGTTATCGGCTTTTATTCCCTTATGGCCGGATGCTACCAATTAAACAATGGCTTGCACAACACGCGCCTCACACTTTTGCCGATTGGCCACCGCTGCGGTCGAGCCGGCATACTTGGCACAGTGATTGATGCACCGGACTTCCGCAACAGCGGATCGGCATCGGCCCGGCCGTCGATATGGCGTGGGGCCGTGTACGGAATCCTCATCGTGCTGGTCGCGATCTGGCTCTGGCCCCGGCCCGGCGAACTGCGCGGCGGCGCAACCACCGGCGGCGGCACGCTGGAGCGCATTCGCGCCGCGGGCACGGTGCGGGTGGGGTTCGCCAACGAAGCGCCTTACGCTTACGTGGATACCGGCACCGGCCGCCTGACCGGCGAATCGCCGGAGCTCGCGCGGCTCGTGTTCCGCCAGCTCGGCGTCGCGGACATCAGCGGCGTGCTCACCGAATTCGGCTCGCTCATCCCCGCGCTCAAGGCCGGACGCTTCGACGTGATCGCGGCCGGCATGTACATCACGCCGGCGCGCTGCGAAGAAATCCTGTTCTCGGACCCGACCTACGCAATCGGCGAGGCGTTCATCGTGCCTGCCGGCAACCCGCTGGACCTCCACGGCTATCGTGATCTCCGCGATACGAACGGGGCGACGCTCGGCGTCGTCACCGGCGCAATCCAGCTGCAATACGCGCGCGCGGTGGGCATCGACGACGATCGCATCCTGATCTTTCCCGATGCGCCCTCCGCCGTCGACGGCGTAGCTGCAGGCCGTGTCTCGGCCTATGCCGGCACGGCGCTCACGGTCAACGATCTCCTCGCCAAGACGTCAGCGCCGCTGGAACGCGCCGCGCCGTTCACCGACCTCGAGATCGACGGCGAGGTCATAAAAGGCTATGGCGCGTTCGGCTTCCGCAAGAGCGACCGCCAGTTCCGCGATGCATTCAACCAGGTGCTGCGCGCTACCATCGGCACGCCGCGGCATGCGGAGCTCGTGGCGCCTTTCGGTTTCACCGAAGACATGTTGCCCGGGCAGGTGACGGCAGCCGCGCTTTGCGCAGGCGGCGCAGGATGACATTGGAAGACGCCGTCGCTTTTCTCCAGACGCACCTGCCGGCGCTGATCGAAGGCTTGCGGGTCACGCTGCAGCTGACCGTCGGCGGCGCTGCGCTCGCGCTGATGTTGTCACTGGCGGCCGGACTCGGCCGGCGTTCGCCGCATGGATGGCTACGCTGGCCGGCAAACCTTTACGTGGAAGTCTTTCGCGGCACCTCCGCCCTGGTGCAGCTCTTCTGGTTCTATTTCGCCCTGCCGTTCTTCGGTGTCAGCCTGCCGGCGCTCGTGACTGGCGTGGTGGTGCTGGGGCTCAACAGCGGCGCCTACGGCGCCGAGGTCGTGCGCAGCGCGATCGCGAACGTGCCGCCCGGACAGTGGGAGGCGGCGCGCGCGCTGAACCTTTCCAATCGCCAGGTCATGCGGCGCGTAATCCTGCCGCAGGCGCTGCCGATGATGCTGCCGCCGGCGGGCAACCTGCTCATCGAGCTGCTGAAGAACACGGCGCTGGTCTCGCTGATCACGCTGTCGGAACTCACCTTCACCGCGCAGGTGCAACGCGCCGCGACACTGGAGACGGTGCCGCTGTTCGCCCTGACCCTGCTGATTTATTTCGGCATCGCGCAGATCCTGCTCACCGGCATGCGCCGGCTCGAGCGCAACGTCACGCGCCACCGCGGCACGAGCGCATGATCTGGAGCTGGCAATACGCGCTGGCGGTCCTGCCGGAGATCCTCGGCGCGTTCGTCGTGACGCTGCAGGCGACGCTGGCGGGTTTCGTGCTGGCGGTGCTGCTGGGCCTCGCCTGGGCCGTCGCACGCATGGCGCCGCTGCGCTGGCTCGCGCGCGGCGTGTTCTGGATGGTGGAGTTCGTGCGCTCGACCCCGCTGCTGATCCAGCTCTACTTTCTCTACTACGTGCTGCCGGAATACGGCCTCACGCTGTCGCCGCTCGTGATCGGCGTCCTGGCGCT
>DATABW010000352.1:0-5264 GCA_036259375.1 Woeseiaceae bacterium | reverse complement strand
CCTGCTGTCGCAACCCGACTTCCGGGACGTGCGTGGCCGGACGATACGGATCGTCCGCGGCGACCGCGGCCGCGAACTGCTCGGGAATACGCTGAGAGAGCGTGGCGCGGCGGTCGATTACCTTTCCGTGTATCGGCGGCTTCCGGTGCGCCATTCGCAGGCCGAACTGGATGAGCTGGAACGGGTGTGGCGCCGGGGCGGGATCGACATCATCACCGTCATGAGCGTCGAAACGCTGGACAACCTGCTCACAGCCCTGCCGCCGTATTGCCGTGCTGCGCTGCCTGCCACTCCACTGGTGACTCCCAGCAAACGTGTGATACAAACGGCGGCTGACCAGATTCCTGCTGTTCGCGCTACGCTCGCCCCCGGGCCGCTGCCCGCCGACATGCTGCGCGCGCTGGTGGCGTGCGCGACTGAAACGGCCACCGGAAATCCGAAATGAACGAACGAGCCAACGATCCCGACGACGAGCGCCCGGAGGCGGAGGCGGCGCAGCCCGAAGCCGACGAAACCGTCGTCCCGGCACACGAGCAGGGAGAAGGCCGGGATGAAGAGGTCGGCGATTCGGGCGCGGCACCGGCGTCCCGGGCTGCTGCGCGCGGTCAGGTCGATGCGACGGCGCCGGAAAACGATGCAACGGATGAGCCCGGGAAGGCGCGTCCTGCAGCCGCTCCCGGGCGCGGTATTGCCACGGGGGTTGCCCTGCTGGCGCTGTTGCTCGCGCTGGGATCCATCGCACTGGCGGGGTACCTGTGGTGGAGCGGCCTTGACAGCGGCGTTACCGCGGCCGGCAACGAAGCGGCCATTCGCCAGCTCGCGGGCACACTCGAGCAAACCCGGGCGTCACTGCAGGCGCTCGACGAACGCGTGGGCCGGCTGGGCGCGGCGGCCGAGGAACAGGCGGACGCGCTCGCGGAACGGGAGCGGCAGCTCACGAGCCAGCTCGACGACATGCTCGACCGCTTCGATTCCATCCCCGACCGCCTGTCGAGCCTCGAAAGCGCCATGTCTTCGGTGCAGGGGATTTCCGCCGGCACCCGCGATGCCTGGTTGCTGGCCGAAGCCGAGTACTACCTGCAGATAGCCAATGCGCAGCTGCAGCTCGCGCGTAATCCGGAACGCGCATTGCTCGCACTCCGCTTCGCGGACCAGCGCATCCGGCAGTTGGCGGATCCGGCGCTGTCCGAGGTGCGTCGGACGCTGGCGCGGGAACTGCGCGCGGTGGAGGCGATGGAAAAGCCCGACGTCGAAGGCATTTCCATGACGATCGCGAGCCTCGCCGACTCCGTCGAGTCTCTGCCTCTGCAGGCGGACCCTGCAATACCCGGCAGCGACTTGAAAGCGCCGCCGCCGGATGCGAGCGGTTTCGACCGTGCACTGGCGTCGGTCAAGGCCGCGTTCAGCGACATCGTGACTGTGCGGCGGACCGACGATCCGGTGACGCCGCTGATGGCGCCCGACGCCGCGTATTTTCTCCGGGCCAATCTTGCGCTCCGGCTGCAGACGGCGCGGCTTGCGTTGTTGCGCGGCGAGCAGCAAGTCTTCGAGCAAAGCCTGAACGACGCCGCAGAGTGGCTGCGGGACTACTACGATGCCGAAAGCCAAGCCGTGCAAAGCGCGCTGGAGACGCTGTCAGATCTCCGGGCGGCGGATTTGACCGTGACGCCGCCCGACATCTCGGAGTCGCTCAGGCTCCTGCGCGAATTCCAGCAGCGCAACCGGGCCGGCGCTTTTGACCGGCCGTCGGAAGAGCCCGCGCAATGAAGTTCGGCGTGTTCGTCGTCCTCGCGCTCATCCTCTGCGCGTTGGCGGCACACTTCCTGCTGCAGGATCCGGGCTATGTCGTCATCAATTTCCGCAATTACGTGGTCGAGATGTCGGTGCCGGTGCTCCTCGGCTTCCTGTTGCTCCTGCTGTTTACCGCATGGTTCCTCGTAAAGCTGTTCAAGGCGCCGCGCCGCCTGGGCGAAGCCGCCGGACGTTTGCGGAGCGGGCGTGCCGGCAACCGGCTGACACGGGGCATGATCGAAATAGCGGAAGGCAATTTTGCGCGCGGCGAAAAGCTGCTCAGCCGGGCCGCCCCGGCGAGCGATGCCCCGCTGCTCAATTACCTGCAGGCGGCCCGCGCCGCCCACCTGCAGGGCGAGGACGAGCGGCGTGATCGATGGCTGCGTGAGGCCTACGAACGCACGCCGGAGGCGGCCAGCGCGGTGCTCCTGACCCAGGCGGAGCTGCAGCTCGACCAGGGGCAGTACGAGCACGCCCTCGCAACGCTGCGGCAGCTCGATGAGAAAGCGCCGAATCACAGCCACGCGCTCAACCTGCTCGGTCGGCTGTACTACCGGCTCGAGGACTGGCGGCATCTCGGCGAGCTCCTGCCGCGCCTGAACAGGCACGGGCGTGTCGATCCGGCCCTGCTCGAGAAGTGGTCGATCCGGGTGCACCGGGAAAACCTGCAGGCGGCGCCGGATGCGGCGGCCGTCGATGCGGCCTGGCGCGCGGTGCCGAAGAACCTCAGCGGCAACGTGGCGCTGCTGGAGGCGTACTACGCTGGCCTGGTCCGGGCCGGCCAGGACGACCGCGCCGAGAAGGAGGTGGCTTCGCAGCTGAAGCGCGAATGGCGGGGGCCGCTCGTGAGGCTGTACGGCACGATCGAAAGCAGCGACCCGGCACGCCAGCTCCGGCGGGCGGAAGGCTGGCTCCGGGATCACCCGGACGACGTTGACCTGCTGCTCACCGCCGCCCGGCTGTGCCTGAGAAACGAGCTCTGGGGGAAAGCGCGCAGCTACCTCGAGACGGTAGTGTCGATCCGGCCGACGCCGGAGGCCTACCAGGAATACGGACGGCTGCTGAACCAGCTCGGCGAGGCCGACGCCGCCGCCGAAGCATACCGCGCCGGCCTGAACCTGGTCGCACCGCCGGACACGCCGGCCATCCCGCACCTCGAGGCGTAGGCAGGCACCAGTCAGGGCTGGCTGCGGGCGCTTCGGAGCCACTTCGCCAGCGGCTCCCATTGCTCCCAGTCGGGCCAGGCGAGGTACTCCGGAAGTTCGAATATGCCGAGTCCCCGCGTGTACGCGCGGACGTAGTTCTGTGCTTCGCGCAGCGCCGTGATGTACGGCACCTTCGCCGACGTCAGGTAGTCATCGAGTTCCTCGAAGATCAGCGTGTATTCCCTGACGCGATTGGCGACGACGCCGATCTTCGCTTCCTTGCGTTCCACCTTGCCGACGGACTTGAGCTCCTTGATGAAACGGTCCGAGGCCTGCATGTCGATGGTAGAGGGCAGCACCGGTACGAGTATCGTTTCGGCGTGCCGGACCAGTTCGGTCAGTTCCGGCCCGTGCGACCGCGCCGGCGCGTCGATGACGATGAAGTCGGCGCTCCTCGGCGCCCGCCTCAATCCTTCGTCGTAACCCGCCACGCCGACGATCTCCGGGCGCGTCGACGGCCGCCGTTCCAGCCAGTCCAGGCTGGAACGCTGCGGATCGTAGTCAGCGAGGGCGACGGCGTGGCCTTCGTCAGCCAGCATCGATGCGATGTTCGTCGCGAGAGTGCTTTTGCCGCAGCCTCCCTTGGCGTTCATGACCATGATGTGCCGCATTTGACGTCCCCGAGCGCTTTGTTATGAGTGTTTTTCGTTGCGTGCTTTCGTTTATGTAAACTACCGTCGCGGGCACAAAAAGTCCATCGGCTCATGATAAGCTGGAGCGCAATCCGGCGAGTCGGAAATAACGAAGTCGGTTGGGGGCACCACACGCATGAGCACGCAGCGCAAACCGGAATTCATCGAACCGGATCTCTCGGAAGCCGCGGTACACGACTATTTGAGGCGAAATCCCGACTTTTTCGAGCGCCACGGTGCGCTGCTTGGCACGCTTCGCTTGCCCCATACGACGGGCGGCACCGTGTCGCTGGTCGAACGGCAGGTGTCGGTACTGCGGCAGAAAGACGTCAAGCTCGAACGCAAGTTGAAGGAACTGCTGGAAGTCGCGCGGGCGAACGACACGCTTGCCGGAAAGATTCACGGCCTGGCCCTCGGGCTGCTGAATGCGGCCAGCCTGTCGGAAACACTGGCGGTCATCGAGGCAGCACTGCGCACCGCTTTCGACGCGGACCAGTCGGTTCTCGTCTACTTCGGCGACCCCGCGCTCACGGAGCTCATCGACAGCGGCCGCTTCTTCCGGCCGATGAGGCGCGAGGATCCGGCGCTCCAGCCGTTTGCGACATTCCTCGCCAGCAGTCATCCGCGCTGCGGACAAGTCCGCGATTCACAAAGGGATTTCCTTTTTGGCCGGGCAACGGACGAGGTAGGCTCGGCCGCATTGGTGCCGCTGGGCGAGCAATGCCGGCAGGGCTTTCTCGCCATCGGGAGCGTGAATGCCGAGCGCTTCCATCCCGCGATGAGCTTCGATTTCCTCGCCAGGATGGGCGAACTGGTGGCGGAGTCGCTGCGGCGTTACTGAGCGACGCCGCTGGCCCGCATTGCGGGTCCGGCGGGCGGAGTCCTACGGGATCGTGCGATGCTGGACAGCGAAGAGGATTGGATCGATCGCTTTATCCGGCACCTGAAATACGAGCGCCGGCTGTCGCCGCAAACCTGCCTCCATTACCGCCGGGATCTCATTGCACTGGCGGCGCATTGCCGCCGCGCTAACGTCACCCGCTGGGCCGACGTCGACGCGGAACACCTGCGCTCCTTCAGTGGCGCCTGCTTCCGCAAGGGCCTGGGGCCGCGCAGCATCGGCAGGCGGCTGTCGGCGGCTCGCACTTTTTTCCGCTTCCTGGTGCGCGAAAAGGAGATCAAAACCAATCCCGCCGCGGGCATCCGGGCACCCAAGGCGGCCCGGCGGCTGCCCGGCAATCTCGATGCCGATCGCATGGCGAAATTGCTGGACATCAAGGGCAAGGGTCCCGTCGTGGCGCGCGATCGCGCGATGCTCGAGCTCCTGTACTCGTCCGGACTGCGCCTGTCCGAGCTGACCGGACTCGACCTGGGCGGCATCGACCTTGCGGATGCCACTGTCCGGGTGCGCGGGAAAGGCGACAAGGAACGCATCCTGCCGGTCGGCCGCTATGCCCTGGAGGCAATCCGTGCCTGGCTGTCCGTGCGCGCGGAGCTCGCGGCTCCCGACGCGAGGGCGCTTTTCGTCAGTACGCGCGGCACGCGGCTCTCGCCGCGCTCCGTGCAGGCCCGGGTGCATCACTGGGCACGCAAGCAGGGTCTGGACGCCAAGGTGTACCCGCACCTGTTCCGGCAT
>DATABW010000351.1:0-2163 GCA_036259375.1 Woeseiaceae bacterium | reverse complement strand
AGCCCGGAATTCACGATGGTTGAATGGTATCGCCACGCATTCGACCTCGGCCGCATGATGGAGGAAACCGCCGCCTTCATTTCGGCGCTGGTCGAGCCGCAGCAGCTGGCGGCACCGCCGCAATTCGTCGACTACCATAGTGCCTTCCGCGACCATGCCGGGATAGATCCCGCGGAAGCTTCGCTGGCGGCACTGGCGGAGTCCGCCGGCGCCGACGGCAGGCTGATCGAGTCCTTGGGGGACGACCGCGATGCGTGGCTGGACCTGGTGCTGTCGTTGCGGGTTGTCCCGCGCTTCGGCGCCGGCAGTCTCACGGTCCTTTACCACTACCCGGCGAGCCAGGCGGCGCTTGCGCGGCGCTGCCCGGGTGACGATTCGGTTGCCGACCGCTTCGAAATTTTCTACGGCGACCTCGAACTCGCAAATGGTTTCGTGGAACTGCAGGATGCAAGGGAGCAGGCCCGCCGCTTCGCGGCGGATCGGGAGACCCGCGCCAGGGGGAACCAACGCGTGCACCCGCCCGACGAGCGCCTCCTCGCTGCGCTTGCATCCGGACTGCCGCGATGCGCCGGCGTCGCGGTGGGCTTCGAGCGCCTGTTAATGATTAATGAAATGACCGACGATATCCGTAAGGTACAGACCTTCCCTTTCGACGAGGAAGACGGATGACCGCCCCGGAAACTGACTTTTCACTGCTGGTCAGGCAACTCGTCGCGCTGCTCGCCGATGAGGCCGACCCTCTTGCCAACACTGCAAACTTCGTCGCGCTGCTGTACGACGGCATTCCGGAGATCAACTGGCTCGGCGTGTATGTCCTGCGGGAACAGGACCTGGTGCTGGGCCCGTTCCAGGGCAAGCCCGCCTGCGTGCGCCTGCCGATGGGCCAGGGTGTTTGCGGCACTGCCGCGAGCCGGCTCCAGACCCTGCGCGTTGCGGATGTGCATGAGTTCCCGGGGCACATCGCCTGCGATCCTGTCTCGCGCTCGGAAATCGTCGTGCCGCTCCTGCTGAGAGGCGCTCTCGCAGGGGTGCTCGATATCGACAGCCCCCGTCCTGACCGGTTCAGCGAGCGCGATCAGCAGGGCATCGAGATGCTGTGCGGCACGTTCACCGCCGAGATGTCGAAGAAAGGAGCGTCGGCGAACCGCCGGGCGTTTATTTGACGCGCGAGACGTAGCCGCCGGTGCGCGTGTCGACGCGTATCACCTCGCCCTGCTCCACGAACAACGGCACTCGGACCACGGCTCCGGTCGAGAGCTTTGCCGGCTTCACGCCGCCGCTTGCGGTATCTCCCCTGACGCCCGGATCGGTTTCGACGATCTGCAGTTCGACGAAATTCGGCGGCGAGACCAGCAGCGGCACGTTGTTCCACAACGTCACCTGGCACATGTCCTGTTCCTTCAGCCAGTCTTTCGCCTCCGCCACGGCTTTCTCATCCGCCGCGTACTGCTCGTAAGAATCCGGCACCATGAAATGCCAGAACTCGCCATCCGTGTAGAGGTACTGCATGTCGGTGTCGACGACATCCGCGGACTCGACGCTGTCGCCGGACTTGAACGTCTTGTCGACCGTCCGCCCGGTGCGGAGATTGCGTATGCGTACGCGGTTGAAAGCCTGGCCCTTGCCCGGTTTGACGAATTCGTTCTCCACGATGACGCAGGGGTCGCCGTCCATCAGGATCTTGAGCCCGGCCCGGAATTCGCTGGTGTTGTAGTTCGCCATGTTGTGTGTTGTACCGGCGGCTCGCCGGAACTCCTTGATCTGCCAAAACTTCGCGACTGGAGCGGCGTGCTGCCGGTTGCGGGACGCGCTATGATACCTGCGGCGTTCTGCACATTCCTCTTTTTGCCCGAACAGGATCGACTCACGCCCCTTAATTTGATACCCGTCACGGTTTTGCCGGTCCGGTCGCGACTACTGTGAAGCTGTTGTATAGACTTATTTTGGTAATCCACTCGTACTCGACTGAGCGATGCCTGGGCCACGCGGTCCCGGGCCGCCTGTTCCGGGGAAAAATAATTTGGACGACCGACAGGCCATCTCGATTGCCGTCCTGACTGCGAACCAGGATGACGTTGAACTCGTGAACCGTTCCCTGCGGGATGCGGGCCACGCGGCTCACTGTCACTGGGTCGCCAACCCGAACACGCTCGACCATACGCT
>DATABW010000350.1:0-3917 GCA_036259375.1 Woeseiaceae bacterium | reverse complement strand
CTGCCGGACATTGGAATCCGGCAGCGCGCCGTAGACCTTGTTGGTGGAGGCGAAGAGGAGCCCGGGAGGCCGGGAGGCGCCGCGGATCGATTCGAGCACGTTCAGTGTGCCGGTCACATTGATGCCATGGTCCTCGCGCGGCCGCTGCAGGCTGGTAGTTACCGCGACCTGCGCCGCGAAATGGAAGACGAACGAACATCCCTCGACGGCGGCTTCCACCGCGGCGGCGTCCCGGATGTCGGCATCGAGGTGCCGCACGCGATCGCCGAAACGCCCGGTCAGCCAGCGAAGGTTGTCTTCGACGCCGGGCCGCGACAGGTCATCGAACACGACCACGTCTTCCCCGTCGTTGAGCAGCCGGGCGGCCAGGTTGCTGCCGATGAATCCCGCGCCGCCGGTAACCAGCACCGGGCTCACAAGGTCAACCCGCGCCTTGCCAGTTCCGCCGCGGCATCCGGTCCCCGGTCCGTCGCCTGCTGCAGGCGCAGCCAGTCGGTCAGCTCGTCGATGCCGTTCTCGAACGACACTTCCGGGTGGTAACCCAGCAGCTCTTTCGCGCGCGAGATGTCGGCAAAACAATGCCGGACGTCGCCGACGCGGTATTTACCCTCGACCTGCGGCTCGATGTCACGGTCGAGAACGTCGGCCAGGGTGCGTGCCACCTGGTCGATGGTGACGGCTCGCCCGCTGCCGATATTGATGGCACAGCCGGAGACCTCCGTCTTCTCCAGTGCCAGGCGGAAGGCGCGCGCCACGTCGCGAACGTTGACGAAGTCGCGCAGCTGCGCGCCGTCTTCGTAGATAAGCGGGGCGCTGTCGTTGAGCAGCCGGCAGGCGAAGATCGCCATCACCCCGGTGTAGGGGTTCGACAGCGCCTGGCGAGGTCCGTAGACATTGAAGAGGCGCAGGGCAACCGTCGGCACGGAGTATGCAGCGCCGAACATGAGGCAAAGAAGCTCCTGGTCGTACTTGGTCAGCGCGTAGGGCGAGGAGGGCACCGGCACGATTTCCTCCGGTGTCGGCACGGCGGTGAGCGGTGTCTGGCCTTCGCCACGCAGTTCCCATTCATGCCGCGCCAGCTGCTCGCGATCGCGTCCGGGCGGATGCAGCATGCCGCCGCTGCCGTTCACGTACGCGCCTTCGCCGTACACGCTCATGCTGGACGCGACGACCAGCCGCTCAATCGAGTCGCCGTCGATGGCTTCGAGCAGCGTAGCGGTGCCGAGGTTGTTCACGCCTACGTAGCGGCGAAGCTGGTACATGCTCTGGCCGACGCCGACGGCGGCGGCGAGATGCACCACCCCGTCGACGCCGGCCACGGCCCGGGCGACGGTGTCCGGATCGCGCACGTCGCCCTCGATCAGTTCGACTTCCTCGTTCAACCAGTCCGGGAAGCTTCCGTTTTCGTGAACCTGCGGCTCCAGCACGTCGAGGATACGCACCGCGTATCCCGAGGCGAGCAACTCCTCGGCGACATGGCCGCCAATGAAACCCGCTCCCCCGGTTATCAGCACCTTTCGCATCATTGGACGGCGGCGGCAGTCTTGATCGCCGGGAAATCGCGGTCGCTCAGCACGCGGCTGAAGTAGTGCATTGTCTTCGTGAGGCCCTCCTCCAGCCGCGTTGCCGGCTCCCAGCCGAGCGCTCGCCGTGCCAAAGAGATGTCGGGGCAGCGGCGCGCCGGATCGTCCACCGGCAACGGCCTGAACACGATGTCCGACTTCGAATCCGTGAGCTTGAGGATGGTCTGCGCGAGGTGCAGCACGGTGACCTCTTCGGGATTCCCGAGGTTCACCGGGCCGGGCAGCGGCTCCTTCATATTCAGTAGTCGCACGAACGCCTCGACAAGATCGTCGACGTAGCAGAAGGAGCGCGTGTGCGCGCCGTCTCCGTAGATCGTCAGCGGCTCTTCCCTGAGCGCCTGCGTCAGCAGGTTGGAGACGGCGCGCCCGTCATCGATCCGCATGCGCGGCCCGTAGGTATTGAAAATTCGTACGACCGATGCGCTCACCCCGCGCTTCTGATAGAGATAGCAGACGGTCTCGGCGCAACGCTTGGCTTCGTCATAACAGGCCCGCGGCCCCATGGTCTTGACGTTGCCGAGGTAGTTTTCCTTCTGCGGGTGTTGCGCGGGATTGCCGTAGACCTCGCTGCTGGATGCGTAGATGAAATGGCTGCCGGTGTCTTCGGCCAGCTGGAGCAGGTTGAGCGTACCCTCCACATTGGTGCGCAGGGTGAACTCGGGCTCCGACTGGTAGTGCACCGGGGATGCAGGGCTGGCGAGGTTGAAGATGGCGTCAACCGGCAGCCAAACGGGGTCCAGCACGCTTCTTTCTATAAAGGAGAACCGCGGCGAGGAGAGGAGTCCCGCGATGTTCTCCCTGCGGCCCGTCAGCAGGTTATCGAGGCAGAAGACGCTGTGGCCGCCGGAAATCAGCCTCCGGCACAAATGCGACCCGACAAAACCGGCCCCACCTGCAACGAGTATCTTCATATGGTCCTCTCCGTGTGGTCATTTTTGGTGCCTCCGAGACTGGCCGCACGTAGAGGCAGGTGCCGGTTGATCATGCAAAACGTATGCCACTGCTCAGGCCGCTGCTGCCACCTTCATGAGCAGCGGCCTTCCGCGGATTCGGAAGGCCGGCGGGGGATTGTGTGTAAAATTGGGGATTCGGATTGTAAATTTGTAATTGCTGCCCGGAAATTATGAGCGAGTCCGCTGGCGTGCCCTCGTCCGCTCCCGAGTCACTGCGCGACAAGCTCGGCGTCTGCCAATGGTTCCACTACGAGGCCTACGCCGACCTCGATCGGGCCGTGCAGCTGCTGCATGAGCTGGGTGTCCGGCACGTGCGCACAGGCGTCTCGTGGGCGGACTTCCACCGGCCTGGCGGCGCGGCCTGGTACCGGCACCAGATGCAGGCGCTGGCCGGTTTCGACGTGCTCCTGTCGGTCTGGCATACGCCGCCGTCGATCGCGGCCGGCGGAGTATGCGAAAGCCCGCCGCGGCGCCTGGAGGATTACGCGGATTTCATCGCCCAGCTGATCGAGGAACACGGGGACGCTTTCTCCGCGCTCGAGCTGTGGAACGAGCCGAACAACCGCTACAAATGGGATTTTGAGCGCTTTGATCCGGAATGGCGCCAGTTCGGCGCGATGATTCGCGGCGCCGGCGAGGCCGCGCATCGCCGCGGCAAACCGGCCGTCCTGGGCGGCATGATCCCCGTCGATCACCACTGGCTCGACCTGATGCGGGGCTACGGCGTGCTGGAACACGTGGATGCGATCGCCATTCACGCCTTCCCGGAGATGTGGTGGGACGACCGGCCGAATTGGGAATGGTACCGACGCTGGAACGGGTGGGAATCGAAGCTCCGGTACATCGAGGCGCACGCGGACGGCAAGCCCGTCTGGGTAACCGAGACCGGCCTCGCCACCTGGGATCTCCAGGGCAGCCGACGCGGCCGGTACCGGCTGCAGGCCGAGCGGCTCCGCAAGGCCGCCGCCGCACCGGCTGAGCGTGTGTACTGGTATTCACTGGTCGATCTCGACCCGCGGCGCGAGGCGATAGAGGGTTTCCACGTCGATGAGAACGAATATCACCTCGGGCTTTCGAGCTACGATGGCGACCGGAAGCCCGCGTGGTGGGCGTTCCGGGACTTGCTGGCGCAGGAGCCACCGCGCGGGCTCCTATGATCGCCCGGAACTTGCTACGATCACGGCCCATGCCATCACCCGGTCACAACTACCGAAGTGAGAAGAAAGTGGGGGTAAACAGGGGCGAAGCCAGCATCACGGAACAGAACGAACGGCTGCCTGACGACAACGAACAGCTTGATTTCTTCGAAACCGCGTGCGTACCGCTGCACTGGGTCGCTCCGGACGGCACGGTCCTGCGGGCCAACCAGGCCGAGCTCGAC
>DATABW010000349.1:0-5735 GCA_036259375.1 Woeseiaceae bacterium | reverse complement strand
GGGGACGCAGTGCTTCGATCTCGGGTGCGCGCTGGGGGCCGCGACGCTCGCGATGCAGAAGAACGTCGCCGCCCCCGGCTGCCGCGTCGTCGCCGTCGACAACGCGCCGGCGATGATCGAGCGCTGCAGGGCGCTGGTTGAGGCCGGGGCCGATCCGCGCGGGCCTGAGGTCGCCGTCGTCGAAGACGACGTCCGCAGCGTGGAGATCGCCGGCGCGTCCATGGTGGTGATGAACTACACGCTGCAATTCCTGCCGGTCGAAGAGCGAGCGGGAATGCTGAAGAAGATCGGCGACGGGCTCGTGCCGGGCGGCGTGTTCGTGCTCTCGGAAAAAGTGGTCGACCGGGACGACGACGTCGAACGCCTGCTGGTGGAGCTGCATCACGGCTTCAAACGCCGCAACGCCTACAGTGACCTGGAAATCAGCCGCAAGCGGGCGGCGCTCGAGAACGTGCTGGTTCCGGAGACGGTGCAGACGCACCGCGAGAGGCTGGCCGCTGCGGGTTTCCGGCACAGCGGCACGTGGCTTCGGTATTTCAATTTCGTCTCGATCGTCGCGATCCGTTAAGGATGCTCCGGCTGGCGGCATTGCACGACGACCTGGCCGCGATCGGCCTCGATTCATGGCGCGTCCTCGACGGCCTGCTGCGCGAGAAGACCGCCGAGACCGCTCACGGCAAGCTCCCGGAATGGCGTGCAATCCTCGAGCGGCTGCCCGCCTGTGAGCCGACAGCAATGCGGCTGGACGGACCGGCCGTTTCCGTGGGCCCGGAGCTAACCGGCGAGGAGCGGGCAACCGCGAGGGAGCTGTTGCTGCGCCTGCTGCCCTGGCGCAAGGGACCTTTCACGATCGGCGGCGTCCAGATCGACAGCGAGTGGCGGTCGGACTGGAAGTGGGAGCGCGTGGCGTCCGCGATCTCGCCGCTGGATGGTCGTGCCGTGCTCGACGTCGGCTGCGGCAACGGCTATTACGCCCTGCGCATGCGCGGCGCCGGCGCGCGCGCCGTCATCGGCATCGACCCGACGCTGCTGTACGTCGTGCAGTTCCGCGCGATCGCGCACTGGATGCGGCCCGAACCGGTACACGTGCTGCCGCTCCGGCTCCACGAGCTCCCGCCCGAGGCACGCGCCTTCGACACGGTATTTTCGATGGGCGTGCTCTACCACCAGCGCTCGCCCGAAGCGCACCTGCGTCAGCTGCGCAACGCGCTCAGGCCCGGCGGGGAACTGGTGCTGGAAACGCTGATCCTGCCGGGAACCGGGCCGGCCGCGCTCGCGATCGAGGGCCGCTATGCCCGCATGCGCAACGTCTGGCTGCTGCCGACCCTGGCGCTGCTCGAAAGCTGGTTGTGCGACGCGGGATTCACCAGTGTGCGCACCGCCGACGTCTCCGAAACCACGACCGCTGAACAACGGCGCACCGAGTGGATGCCTTTCGAGTCCCTGGCCGAAGCACTCGACCCGGCCGATTCCGCGCGCACGATCGAAGGCTGGCCGGCTCCCCGCCGGGCGCTCCTGGTGGCGCTTGACTAGCCGGTCGCCGGTCCCTAAATTTCAGTTTTGACAGAAATAAGTGTACGCCATGAAACTCACGCCGGCCGTCGAGCGATATGTACTGCACTGGGGGGAAATGGGCACCCGCTGGGGGACCAACCGGACCGTGGCACAGATCCAGGCACTCCTGTACCTGTCACCGCGACCGCTGCGCGCCGACGAGATCGTGGAGCTGCTGTCGGTCGCCCGCTCCAACGTCAGCACCAGTATTCGCGAGCTGCAGAGCTACGGGCTCGTCAAGATGACGCACGTTCTCGGCGACCGCCGCGACTATTTCGAATCGCTGCACGACGTCTGGGAGCTCTTTCGGGTGATCATCGCGCAGCGCAAGCAGCGCGAGCTGAACCCCACTCTTTCGATGCTGCGCAAGTGCGCGGAGGACGTCTCCCGGGAAGACGAAACCGACAACGTCACGAAGGACCGGATCCGGAACATGCTGCGCTTCGTCGAGACGACCAGCGAGTGGTACGAAAACATCCAGGCGGTCCCGACCTCGACCCTGCAGAAGCTGATGAAGCTCGGCGCCGGCATCACGCGCTTCGTCAAGTAGCGGGTCCCCGATGAACACAAGAAAGCCGCCGCTTCACTCCCTTCGCGGCGTCCCGCCGGCCGGACAGGCCTCGTAATACGTTCTGGCGCCGCGCGCCGGCTGCCGGACCAGCCATACGGCACCGGATTCGCTGACCGTCTCCGCGCCGCCCGTCACCGCGCCCGCCGGGCGGCGGAAGTAGCCGCCGGGCGCGTACTCTCCCGTAACGGTGCTGCCCTCCACGCAGACGCTCACGCGATGGTCGCCCGACAGCAGGAAGCCTTCCGTCGTGACGGACGAGGCATGCAGGCGCCCCCGTGCGCCCGGTTCCAACTTCAGCAGGGCGGTCGTGGCACCGCTGCCGGGGTCCGACCGCAGCACCTTGCGCTGCATGCCGTCCCCGTCCGCCAGCGGCTGCCATGGCACGACTTCGCGGCTCATGAACAAGGGCGTGCGGATCACCGCCTGGCGGTCGGCATCATCGAGGAAATACAGGAGCTGCGCCCCCGATTCCGTGTTCATCGGCAACGCCGTCGAGCCCGGCGGCAAGTAGGCATAGTTGCCCGGCTGCAGCGTGAGGTCGCCCAGCAGGAGCTCGCCCTCGAGCACGTAGATCTCGACCGATTTTCCGGGCGCTCCTCCCGCATTCCAGCTCCAGTCAGCCGGCAGCGTCAGGAGCAGGCTCGATACACCGTGCCGGCCGTCCACGTACAGCGGCTTCGCGCGGGTGCCCGGGAGCGCTGCGGTAAACGCCGCCTCCAGCTCCTCGGCCTGGACGAATTCCGGATAGGGCACGCGGGACGCCGGCGATGCCGCGCAGGCAGCGAGGAAGGCGGCCGCGGCCAGCCGTGCCCCGGAGCCGATTCCGCGGCGAATCCCCTTCATGTCGCGAGCGAGATCGCCATTCACCGGCGCACCAGCCGCACAAAACCGGCGATGAGCAGCGCAAACGCCGCGAGGCCTGCGAGCTCTGCAAGCCACGGCGGCCCCAGCCATGCCGTGCCGATACCTTCCGGCGCGCGATTCTGGACCAACGCCACCGCGGCGATGCCGACGCCAAGCAGGCCTTCGCCGCCGACGAAGCCGCTGCCGAGCAGCACACCGCGTTCACGAGCGTCGCTGGCTTGCCCTTCCGACTCCGCCCGGCGCTCGAACCAGCCACGCAGCAGGCCGCCCAGGAACAGCGGGGTCATCGTAGACACCGGCAGGTAAACGCCGACCGCAAACGGCAGCGACGGAATCTTCAGGAGTTCACAGGCCAGCGCGAGGCCGATGCCCAGCGCAACGAAGCCCCATGGCAGCTGCTGGTCGAGCACACCCTCGATCACCAGTTTCATCAGAGTCGCCTGCGGCGCGGGCAGCTCTTCGGTGCCGAAACCGAAAGCCTTCGCGAGCAGCAACACCGACAGGCACACGAACGTGGCCGACGTGAGCACGCCGATCAATTCGCCGATTTGCTGCCGCCGCGGCGTCGCGCCCAGCAGGTAGCCGGTCTTGAGGTCCTGCGAGGTGTCCCCGGCAATAGAGGCCGCGATCGCAACGACGCAACCGACCGTCAACGCCGCCGCCTTGCCGCTCAGGTCGGTCCAGCCCATCACCAGGAACACGCCGGCCGTGCCGAGCAGGGACGCAATGGTCATGCCGCTGGTCGGATTGCTCGTCACGCCGACGAGGCCGACGATGCGGGAGGCGACAGTGACGAAGAAGAACGCGAATACGACTACGCAGACGGAAGCGATCAACCGCACGCCCAGACCACCGACCTCGCCGAAAATCGGCGGCGCCAGGACCATCAGCAAGGCGACTGCAAGCAGCCCGCAACCGACGAATTTCAGCGACAGGTCGTTGTCCGTCCGATCGACGGCTTGTTGGGCGTCGGCACCGCCGACGCGCTCCCGGATGCCGGCCGTCCCCAGCTTGAAGCTTTGCACCATCACGGGAATGCTGCGGATCAGCGTCGCGATTCCCGCCGTCGCGACGGCGCCGGCGCCGATGTAGCGCACGTATCGCGTCCAGATCTGGCCAGGCGTCATGTCGCGGATGAGCGCCTCGCTTTCCGGGAACACCGGCGCGGCGAAGCCGCTGCCCCACCACCCGATGCACGGAATGATGACCACCCAGGCCAGCAGGCCGCCGCCCACCATCACGGCGGCGATCCGCGGGCCGAGGATGTACCCGACGCCGAAGAGCGCGGCGGACAAATCCATGCCGACCTCGCCCTTCCTGATAAAAGGCAGGCGACTGGCAACGTCGGCGGGGATCACCTTGATCCATGACGTCAGGAACTTGAACAGCGCGCCCAGACCGAGCCCGTAGAAGACATAGCGCGCATTCGTGCCACCGGCTTCGTTCGCGACGAGCACTTCCGCGCAGGCCGTGCCTTCCGGGTACGGCAGTCGTCCGTGCTCGCCCTTGATCAGGAATCGCCGCAGCGGGATCATGAACAGCACACCGATCAGGCCGCCGCACAACGCGAGCAACGTCATCTGCAGCAAGCTCGGCGCGACGCCCCACAGGAACAAGGCGGGGAGCGTGAAGATCACTCCGCTGGCGAGCGAGCTCGAGGCCGACCCGATCGTCTGCGAGAGATTGGCCTCCAGGATCGTGCCGGAACGCCCCACCGTCTGCAGTGCGCGAAACGCGGCAACGGTCATGACGGCCACCGGGATCGACGTACTGATGGTGAGGCCGGCGCGCAAGCCCAGGTAGGCGTTCGCCGCGCCGAAAACGATGCCGAACAGGATACCGAAGAATGCCGCCTTCACCGTGAATTCCTGCACGGTCGCCTGCGACGGAACGTAGGGCGGATACTCCTGTCCCGGCTTCAACTCGACGTAAGCGAGCGACGACAGGCCCCGTGCCGGTTCGGATTCTTGTTGCGGCATCATGCTCCCCCGGTCATGACTGCTCGGAATGCTACACCATCTTGTATAGCATGGCGCCTGGCCTACGATCCCGACAACAATTCGCAAGGTGAGACCGTGAGCAGAACCTACCCGACAACCCCACGCAACAAGGTCCGTCAACTGCCGCGCAAGGCCAGTTACGATCGCGAGGCCGTGGCCGGCATACTCCGGGCCGGTCTCGTGGCACAGGTAGCCTTCGTGCAGGACGGCGCGCCCGTCGTCGTGCCGATGATCTACGGCGTCGACCGCGACATTATCTATTTACACGGCGCACGCAAGGCGCGCATCGTGCGGCTGCTGGAAAAGAGCGGGACGGTCTGCCTCAACGTCACGCTGCTGGACGCGATCGTGCTGGCGCGCTCGGCTTTCAACTCGTCGATGAATTACCGCTCGGTGACGGTGTTCGGAACGCCGCGCCTGCTCGAAGACGCCGGTGAGAAGGTAGAGGCAATGCGTATCATCAGCGAACACACGATGCCCGGCCGGTGGAGTGAACTGCGGGAACCGCACGAGCGGGAGGTGAAAATGACGGGAGTGATTGCGATGACCATCGACACCGCGTCCGCCAAGGTCTCGTCCGGCATGCCTGACGACGAGCCGGAAGATTACGACATCCCCGTGTGGGCCGGCATCCTGCCGTTGACCTCGATGCTGGGCGCATTGCACCCGGACGATCGCCTGCAAGCGGGGGTGCAACCCTCCGACGCCCTGCTCTCGATGCAGCACAGGAGTCTCTGATGGCCACC
>DATABW010000348.1:0-6314 GCA_036259375.1 Woeseiaceae bacterium | reverse complement strand
ACCCTGAGTTCGTCGTTCGACTCGTCGCGCGTGACCTTGAGCACCGGTTCGCCCTTGTACACGATCAGGTTCGGCGTATCGAGATAGTCGTTGCCCCCCAGCCGAACGACGAAATGTTCCTGGACTTTCATGAGACCTCTCGGTGCTGCTCAGGAGAGCACGAGCTTGCCTTCCTCGTTCATGTCGAGCGTCTTGTCGGCACAGAAGTCGGCGTAAACTTCCGGCACGGCGAGTACCGTCCGGCCCTCGTAGTCGTACGTCATGTCATTGGGTTCGGGCGATTCCAGCGCCAGCGACAGGTTCGAGTCTTCGCCCCTGACGATGCGCAGGCAGCGTTCGCCGCTGTCCGCCTCGCCCGCCTTCGCGAGCGCCTGGTCGAATTGCTTCAATACGGTTTCGGTTACCGTCAACATAAGGAATCTCCTTGCTGCTTGGGCCGCCGGCGTCGCGCCGGGGCGTGAGTGACATCCGCGCTAACGGATGGTCAGGGAACGCGGCACGCGGGTCAGGCGTTCGCACCCGTCCTGCGTGACCACGACCGTGTCAGATATGAAGTAGTCGCCGCGGCCGGACCGCAGCAGCCACGACATGAGGTGAAAAACCATGCCGGCGCGCAATTCCAGCGAGGAATCGCTGCGCAGCCCGACCGGCACACCGCTGCCGCTCCAGCTCGGCGGGAATCCGATGCCGACAGCATAGCCGCAGTGATGACGACGGTACGACGACAACCCGGCCTTGTCGACACGCGCCTGCCAGGCGGCGTACACGTCCGCGGCAACGACGCCGGGACGCATCGCGTCCGCAGCGGCTTCGATGGCTTCCTCACAGGTCGCCTGGATGCCGAGCGTCTTCGGGGGGGCTTTGCCGATGAAGATGAGCCGCCCGGCGGGCGCATGATACCGCTCGACGCAGCCGCTCATTTCGAGGAACAGCAGGTCCTCCCGGGATACCTGCTGGTTTTCCCAGGACCCGTGCTCGTGCTCGAGCGTGCGGGTAGTGCGCACGAGAGGGACGAAACCCGGCCAGGTGCCGCCGCGATTGAACATCGTCTGGTAGATGGACGCCATGATGTCCTTCTCGGGCACGCCCGGCCCCGCCGCGGCTATGGCCGCCAGGATCATCGAATCCGTCACTGCCGCCGCCGCCTTCGTCATCTCGAGCTCTTTCGCGCTCTTCACGAGGCGACACTCGCTGACAAGATCGGAGGCGTCCTCGAAATCCGCATTCGGCATTCCATCCAGCACGTGGTGGGCGACGCCGTAAGGAAGGAAGGAGCTGCTCGCCTCGAAACCGAGCTTCGAGCTTGCAAGCCCGCAGGCGGTGAGCGCCTCGATGGTGATGCGGGCCGGCTCCGTGTACAGCGACGGCGCCGCGCCGCCTTTCCGGGTCGGCACGCCGAAGCTTGTGGACCACGGCCGCAGGCCGACGACCCGTCCCGACTCGTTGTGCGCGGCGAGCACGAGATCCGCTTCCTCATTCGACGCGGGCGGCAGCGCGACGATGCCGTCGGAGTAACGGAAATGCTCGACGTCCGGCACCTTGTCCCGGATGATCGCCGCCTCCATCGCGCGGGTGACGAGCGCCGGCCTGCCCGTCAGTGGTACCACCAGCAGCTGGTAGGCGAAATAGCCCTGGTAGTTGAGCCCGGTGAGATAGAAGATGTTTTCGGGACTCGAAACGAGCATGCCGTCGAGCCCACGATTGCGCATGGCTTTGCGCACGTTCTTCAGGCGCGCGGCAAACTCGCCGTCCGGGAACGGCCGCGCGGCTTTGCGCTTTTCGGGGGTGGCGGCCATCAACCCTGCACCACCCGGTTCGTCGTCGCGGCCCCGCCGGCAAGCGCCAGCAACCGCTCGATATCTTCCTCACGCGTCCGGAAGGACGTCATCAGCCGGCGAAGCCGGCCGTCCCAGCGGTCGCCGGGGTACTTCCAGGAGAGGAAACCTACGCCCGCCTCCCGCAGCCTTCGTTCGATGCGCTCCGGAAAAACGGCAAATACCGCGTTGGATTCAACCGGCGCCACGATCTCCACCCCGGGCACGTCTGCCAGGCCCGTTGCCAGCCGAACGGCACTCGCGTTGGCACGCGACGCGAGCGAGAGCCACAGGCCGTCCTGCAGTGCCGCCTCGACCTGCGCGCCGAGAAAGCGGCCCTTGGACAGCAGCTGTCCTGCGCGCTTGACGCGCCACGCCAGTTCACGCGTCCGGCGGGCGTCGAACAGCACAACGGCCTCGGCCGCCATGCATCCGTTCTTGGTCAGCCCCAGGCTGAGGGCATCGACGCCGAGGTTCCAGCTGGCTTCGGCCGGAGAGCAGCCGAGCGTGACCAGCGCGTTCGCGAAGCGCGCGCCGTCCAGGTGCACGGAGAGACCGGCTTCGTGCGCCAACCCGCAGAGGGATTCAAGCTCGGCGAGGCTGTAGACAGCTCCGTACTCCGTTGGCTGTGAAAGGCTGAGGCAACTCGGCCGCACCCGGTGAACGGTTTCCGGCGCATCGGAAGGATAATTTGCGAGTGCCCGCCGCAGCGCTGCCTCCGTCACCTTCCCGCCATCGGTGGCTAGTGGCACCAGCTTGGCACCGCCGGTAAAGAACTCCGGGGCACCGCATTCGTCCATCTGCACGTGCGCGGCCTCCTGCGCGAGCACGGCGCCATACGGCGGCGCCAGCATCGCCAGCGCAAGCCCGTTCGCCGCGCTTCCCGTTGTGACGAGCGCGGCGGCGACTTCGTGCTCGAATACCTCCGCCAACCGGCAGTGCGCGCCCTCGGTCCGGTCATCGCGCCCGTAGCTCGGTGCGGTGCCGCCGTTCGCAGCGGCGATCGCGTCCATGATCTCGGGGGCGACACCCGCCGCGTTGTCGGAAACGAAGTTCACGTCTTAAGGATAGTAGTCCGGAACGGGGGTGCCGGTCGGGCTAGGCGGCCTGCCTGGAGGACTTCCGTTTTGACCCTCGCCGCTCGATGAGGGCCTCGTGCAAGGCAATTATCGCGTTGTCGAAGTCCTCTTCCGCGAGGATGAACAGGATGTCCACGTTGCGAATCAGCTGGTGCAGCCCCAGCACCTCGATGCCGGCGTTGGACAGGGCGCCGACTGCCAGGGCGGTCAGCCCCGTGACGTTGAGATCGCTGCCGATCGCCGTGACGATGGCCACCTTGCGCACCGAGATACGGGCGATTCGAATGCCTTTTGCAGGTCATCGCTCACCCGCCGCACCGCGCGCAGCGATCCGGCCAGGTAATGCACGATCGTATTGGCGTTCGATGTCTTGGTCACGACCCGGACGCGGTGCCGCTTTAGGGTTTCCAGGATTGTCGCGTCGTAGCCCTTTACGCCGACCATGTCCTGCTCGAAGAACTCCAGCGCGAAGACGCTGCGCATGCCGGTGATGATCTCGGCTCGCGGCGTCCTGGAGACATAATCGCCGCAGATCTCCGAGCCCGCGTCCTCGGGATCGAAGGTATTGCGAATGCGCAGCGGGATGCCGGCCTGGCGCAGGCCCTTTGCCGCTCCCGGATGGATGGCCTCCATTCCCATGTTCGACAACTGGTCGGCCACGTCGTAGTTGGTGCGGTCTATCTTGCGCACGCGATCCTCGCCGACCAGCTTCGGATCCGCGCTCGACAGGTGGAACTCCTTGTGAATAATCGCTTCCCGTGCTTCGGTCAGCACCGCAATTCGCGAGAAAGTCACTTCACTGTAACCGCGCCCGTACTTTTCGATGACGCCCCCGTCGCAATGTGCATAGCCGGTGACGATCGGCAACGTCCTGCCCAGATCCAGCTCGGGAATGGCGCTCATGATCTTGCCGTCCAGCGTCTGGTACGACTCGTCCCGCCAGCCGGTCAGGTCGACGAACTGGGCGTTTACGTCGTGTTGCTGCAGCAGCAGCGTCGTGTTGTGCGCGCTGTGCGCTTCGCCGAGCCCGGCCAGCATCTCGCGAACGGTGTTGAGGTGCTCGTGCAGGTTGAAATGCCCGTACGAGCAGAGGCGGTGCAGGTCCAGCAGGCAACTCCTGACGCCTTCGATGCGTTCGCGCACGAACTGGTCGGCTTTGCGGCGGTCCGCATGGTCGCTGAAGATTTCGGCGTTGATGCGCCGCATATGGCTGCCGACCTCGCTGATCGCGTCGCCCCAGGCCCACTCGGATTCCGAGCCCGCAAAGAGCGCGTGCACACCGGGCTCGCCGGTCTTCTTGTGCTCGAGCAGCATGTCGGTGATACCGGCATAAGCCGAGACCACGAAAATGCGGTTGTACAACTGGTCGGCCCGGCGATTGCCGAGCAGTATGTTGTTCAGCACGGACTCGGTGTCGGACATGGACGTGCCGCCGATCTTCTCCACCGTGTGGTGGGCATTCATGGCATGACTCATCGGTGGTCCGTGTCAGGCTGCGCTCGAAAGCAGCGGACCCGCGACAGGATGCACCGGTGCGAACGACTGTCGCGTGGCGATGAATTCCGGTCGGGGCTTCGCAGGCCCGAATGGCGCTTCAACGGCATTCGACACCGCGTTGTAGACGATGAACGCGTTGCTGCGCGGGAATGGCGTGATGTTGCTCGCCGAGCCATGCATGACGTTGCAGTCGAACACGATAACGGTGCCGGCGGGACCGACCGGGGCCTTGATACCGCCGTCCTTCGCCAGAAACGTCAGCGATTCGTCGTCCGGCACTCCGTATTCCTGCTTCCGCAGCGACTGCTTGTAGTGCTCGTCCGGCGTTTCTCCGACACAGGCGACGAAATGCCGGTGCGATCCGGGCATCAGCATCAGCGGACCGTTGTGCGGCGTATTTTCCGTCAACAGCACCGTCATGGATAACGCGCGCATGCGCGGCATGCCGTCCTCGACGTGCCAGGTTTCGAAATCCGAATGCCAGTAGAACTCCTTGCCGTGGAAACCTGGCTTGTAGTTCATACGCGTCTGGTGGAGGTAGACGTCATCGTCCAGCAGGAAGCGAGCCACTTCGGCGAGCCGCGCATCGGCCGCCAGCCGGCCGAAGACATCGCTCTGCTCGTGTACCTTGAATACGGAGCGCACAGCACCCGAATCGGGTTCGGCAATCACCGTCTCCGGATCGAGCGTGCCGCTCCGCGAGGTGCGCAGCGCGCCGGCATCCCGGCAGACCGCGTCGATTTCCCGTGCGTCGAACAGGTCCCGGAGGACAAGGAAGCCGTCCCGAGCGAAGTCGTTCGTCTGTGACTTCGACAGCGGTGAGCCCGCCGACCAGGTTCCGTAAGCCACGTCATCATGGCGCGGCAGGATCCTGGGCTTGTCGTGCACCCTTGAAGGATAGTGATCTTCCCGGCTCATGATTTACACCGCCTCCGCCTGCAGAGGATACGCGCCGTGCTGGTCGTGCACTTCCAGTCCGCTGAGCGGCGGATTGAAAACGCAGGCCATGGTCATTTCGGTGGTTGCGCGCAACACGTGGCGATCGTGTTTGTCGAGGGCGTACATGACACCGGGACGGACCGCGTGCACCTCCCCGGTCTCCCCGTTCTCGATCGACCCCTCGCCCGCTATGCAATACACCGACTCCAGGTGATGCTGGTAGTGCATGGGCAGCTCGGCGCCTTTGTAAATCGTCGTGATGTGAAAGGAAAAACCCATCTCGTCGCCTTTCAGGAGCAGGCGGACGCTATGCCAGCCGTCGCTCTGCACGTTGCGGCGCGTGTTGCTTTCCTTGGTAAGGTCTCGAACGATCATTCTTCTCTCCGAGTCAATTCAAGCCGCAGCCCGCGCGGTCTTTTCCAGGACCGCGCGAACGGCTTCCGAAAGGATGGACAAGCCCTTCTCGAGTTCGTGGTTTTCGATCGTGAGCGCGGCCAGGCACTTCACGACCTCGTCGTTCGGGCCGCTCGTTTCGATCACAAGCCCGCGCTCGAACGCGGCTTTGACGACATCGGCGGCGATTTCGCCCGAAGGCATCTCGAGGCCGCGCATCATGCCGCGGCCCTTTACCGTCAATCGATGCGGCCGGGCTTGCCGGGCGATCTCGTTCAGGCGGCGCGCCAGGAGCTCACTCTTGTCGAAAACCGAAGCTTCGAAGGAACGGTCGCGCCAGAAGTGCTCCAGCGTCGCGCGCGCGGTGACGAATGCATGACAGTTGCCGCGGAACGTGCCGTTGTGTTCCCCGGGCAGCCACTGGTCGAATTGCCGATCGATCAGCACCATCGCCATGGGCAGCCCGTATCCGGACACGGACTTGGCCATCGTCACGATGTCGGGTTGCACGCCGGAAGGCTCGAAGCTGAAGAAGGTGCCGGTTCGGCCGGCCCCTGCCTGGATGTCGTCAACGATGAACAGCGCCCCGTGC
>DATABW010000347.1:0-4200 GCA_036259375.1 Woeseiaceae bacterium | reverse complement strand
CCCGCCGCCTTGAGGATGAGGTAGATGCCGCGCGTCAGCAGATCGTCCTGCTTCGGGCTCGTCGCGAACAGGATGGTAAAGGGGCCCCGGGCACGCCGGTACGGTTCACGTTCAAGACCCGGGTAGATCAGCCGCACCCGGTCCGGGGGCAGCCCGAGCTGCATCATCAGGTCGTAGTGCCGCTCGGCCTCCACGACGACATAGCGCAGCTTCGCCAGCGCGTCGATATTCTTCTCGATCGTCCGCAGCGCCGGAGTTCCCTTGGTGACGGTCAGTATGCAGTTCCCCAGGCGCGCCAGACGCGGCATGAGGATGCGTTCGCCTGCCGACGCGAAGATGTGGTTGACCGGCACGGCGCGCGCCGCCCGCATCAACAGGGGGAGAGCCGGCAATGCCAGCGCGGCGGGGAGATGCTTGTCGGTCCCGAAGAACGTGGAGCTGCGCTTGTCGACGTTAACGCTGATGGTTCGCGTCCCGTATACCGGCCTGAAAGCTGTGGCAAGCGCGTCGAGCTCCTTCGACGCCGCTTCCCACTTGGGCTCGAAGTTGAACATCCAGTACCCGATCCGGGGCGTGCCGCGGTGGGTCCGCTCTGTCGGTGCGGTTTGTCGTTCGAACTTGTCTTTGCTCGCTGTGCAGCTGGTTACAGTGCGAGTCATCGTCCTTAAATCCTCGTTAGAGTAGTAGTAGGGATTCGGTGTAAAGCGGCGCGGGTCGGCGACACGCCCCGAAATGGCGGCGGGGTCAGCCGAAACGCTGAGCGTCGTAGCCCGAAAAGTATAAAGAGTCGGGCACCGCGGAACCGGTTCGGCCGCGGCGCCCGTATGCCTCAGGCGGAAGCCGGCTCGCCGGTATCGGCTCGAGCCACGAATCCGAAGTAGGCGGCAACTCCGGCGAGGAGTACATGCAGCCAGACATCGTGCCCATACAACGGCACCAGTCCGAAGGTCGTCTGCAGCAACGGGATCAGGCCCATGATGAAGAACAACCCGTAAATCACCGCGACTGCACGGGCGTACTTCACCGAGCCGGGGATACTACGCCAGGCCAGGAGGCCCCAGACCCCGAACACAACGTGCACGAGATTGTGTACCACGTTGACCGGGAACAGCCCGAAGAGCCTTCCGGCGCCGGCTTCGATAGCCAGCTCCGGGTGCTCGGCTTCGAGAGGCATCACGAAACCCGGGATGAAACCTGCAATCCCGACGAGCAGAAAGACGACACCGTAAATCAGGGCAAAATAGCGGATGGCCATTGCGATTCTCCTGTTCTTCCACTGTGAGTAAACGGGAGATCTCCGTGATCGGCACCAGGTCATGGACAGTGCCGCTCCCTGAGCAAAGCAGTATGGCGTAAGTCCCGGCGCCGGACAACTGGCGACCTTGCCGTAACCCGCCCCGGAGATAGCGGCTAGGGAACCAGCTGCCTTAAAGGTCGCACTTCGATGCTGCCGACCCGGGCGGCCGGTATGCCGGCGGCGACCTGGATGGCATCGTCGAGGTCACGCGCATCGATCAGCCAGAAACCGGCCAGTTGCTCTTTCGTTTCGGCGAACGGGCCGTCGGTGACGGACGTCTTCCCGTTCCTGACCCGCACGGTGGTCGCCGTGCGGACGGGCTGCAGGGCCTCGCCGGCGATCCAGTGCCCGCTTGCCTTGACCTTGTCGTCGTACGCCATGCATTCGGCGTCCTTCGGGCTCTCGGGCAGGTTGTGGAGTTTGTCTTCTTCGCTGTAGACGAGGCACAGGTATTTCATGGGGTGCTCCAGTTCGGGGGTTCACAGCATGGTCGTTCGGCGGTTCGGCCGATCGACATCCCAGGTACCCTGCAGGAAGCTGGAAGGCCTACAGGAGTACATGCGGGATGAGCTTCAGGGCATCGTTCAGCACCTGCGGATCCAGCTCCGGCTCGCGGATGGCGCGTAGCGCGAGACCGCCGAGCAGGCAACGGAGCAGGAAGGATCGGGCGGCGATGTCCCGCGACGACGGCGTCCGGCCTTCGTTCTCCGCCATCTTCCTGAGCCAGTCGTTGAGATCCGATCCGGTGACGCGGTCCGCCGCAGCAAGCGCTTGCGCGATCTGCGGATCCCGGGTTGCCTCGGCGGTCATCTCGAGCAGCAGGGCCGGGTTCATCAGCTCGCAATCGCCGCGTTGCCAGTCGGTGAACAGCTGCTCGAACAGCGGCACCAGGTCGACGTCCGGCGCGAGCGCTGCAATGTCCTTTCGCGCGTCCTCTAGCTGCTGCTCGATAATCGCCAGGATGATGGCGTTCTTGCCGTCGAAATAGCGATAGATGAGCCCCGGACTCATTCCGGCGGCTTCGGCTATCTTGGCCATGCTCGCCGTACGGAAGCCGTGCTTCACGAAACAGCTCCGCGCGGCCTTGAGAATGCGCTCGCGCTGTTGCAGCGTGCGTGCTTCCGATCTGGAAAGGCTCTCACGAGCTGGCATCGGGTTCCCCGGCATCCGGCAACGGCGGCTGGTCGATCCTTTCGCGCATGGCACGTTCGCGGCCACCGAAGAGCCGCCGCACCACCACGAAGAATAAGGGAGCGAAGAACAGGCCCAGGAAAGCGCCGACGATCATTCCGCCCAGCACGCCGGTGCCGATCGCGCGCTGCGCACCGGACCCGGCGCCGCTGGCGAGCGCCAGCGGCAAAACGCCCATGCCGAAAGCGAGCGACGTCATCAGGATCGGCCGCAGCCGGTCCTTGACCGCCTGCATCGTGGCGGACACGAGGTCCAGGCCCTCTTCGAGGTAATCGGTGGCGAACGCGACGATCATGATCGCGTTCTTGCTCGTCAGCCCGACAGTGGTGAGCATCGCCACCTGGAAATACACGTCGCGTTCGAGCCCGCGAAGCGTCGCGGCCAGCGCAATGCCGAGAATGCCGAGCGGCGCGACCATCATGACGGCCGTCGGAATGGTCCAGCTTTCGTACAGCGCCGCGAGGCACAGGAACACGATCAGCAGCGACAGCGTGTACAAAAGCGGTGTCTGCGCACCCGCGAGACGCTCCTGGTAGGAGAGGCCCGTCCATTCGAGTCCGATGCCCTGAGGCAGTTCCGAGACGATGCGCTCGACCTCGGCCATTGCTTCGCCCGAGCTGACTCCGGGCGCGGCTTCACCGTTGATCTGCATTGCCGGCACGCCGTTATAGCGAGCGAGGCTGGGCGAACCGTAGTCCCAGCGCCAGCTCGCGAACGCGGAAAAGGGCACCATCTCCCCCTGGTCGTTCCGGACCGACCACAGGTTGAAATCCTTCGGCACCATCCGGAAGGGCGCATCGGCGCGCACGAATACGCGTTTCACCCGGCCGCGGTCGATGAAGTCGTCGATGTACTGCCCGCCCCAGGCAACCGACAGGGTGCTGTTGATGTCGGCGATGGAGAGCCCGAGCGCACCGGCCTTCTCGACGTCGATGTCGAGCTGGAACTGCGGCGCATCTTCCTGTCCGCTCGGCCGCACGTTGATCAGCAGCGGGCTCTGCGCGGCCGCGCCCAGGAATGCGTTACGGGCGGCAACGAGTGCATCGTGACCGACCCCCGCGTTGTCCTTGAGATAGAAGACGAAGCCGGCGGAAGTACCGAGCTCCGGCATGGCCGGAGGTGCGAAGGCGAATACCATCGCGTCCTGGATCTGGCTCAGCGCTCCCATGGCGCGGCCGGCCACCGCATTGACGCCCAGCCGCTCCTCCTCCCGTTCGCTCCAGTCCTCGAGCTTGATGAAGGCCATCGCGTTGTTCTGCCCTGCGCCGCTCCCGAAGCTGAAGCCCTGCACGGTGAACAGCGACTCGACCGCTTCCTCTTCGTTTTCGAGAAAGTGGTCTTCCACCTTCCTGACCGACTCCATCGTACGCTGCTGCGTCGCACCGACGGGCGCCTGTACCATCGCGAACAGCGTGCCCTGGTCTTCCGGCGGCAGGAACGAGCTCGGCCGGTTCAGGAACAGCACGCCCATGATGGCGATCAGCACCGCGAACAGGATCATGAACCGCCCGCTGCGCGCGATCATGCCCCGCACTCCCTGGCGATACCTGCCGGCAGCCCGGTCGTAGTTTCGGTTGAACCAGCGGAAGAAGCCCTTCTGCCCGTGGTGCTCTCCCTTCTTCAGGGGCGTCAGTATCGTGGCGCACAAGGCGGGGGTCAGTACGAGCGCGATCAGCACGGACAGCGCCATCGCGGACACGATGGTGGCCGAG
>DATABW010000346.1:0-3000 GCA_036259375.1 Woeseiaceae bacterium | reverse complement strand
GTCGCGAACCACTGGTACGCGGATAACCCGGTGCTCGCGGTGATGCTGTTGATACTGCCGTACGGGCTCATCCTGGCAGTGCAGACCAGCATCGGCGCCTATTATTCCTGCTACCAGACGATGCACGTCAACGGTATCTTCCAGGGCGCCGCGCCGGTGGCCGTGCTGGTGTTCTATTTCGCGTACTCCGCGAACGGGCTCTCCCTCGCTGACGTGGCTTACGCGTACGTCGTCGGCGCCGGCATCGTGACCGCCCTGTGGGTGGCGTATACGCTCCGGCGGGTCCGTCCACTGGTGACCGCCGCCGATACGTGGGAGGTCCTCAAGTCCAGCAACCAGTACGCCCTGAGCAACATCCTCGGAATGGCCTACTTCCGGCTCGACGTGGTCATGCTGTCCGCACTCGCGGGAATTCGCGAAGCGGGAATCTACGCGGCGGCGTTCAAGCTGGTCGAGCTCGTATCGAAGGTGGCCGTAGTGGCGGGACGGGTGTTCGCGCCCGCCATCTTCAAAGCCAGTCACGAACCCGGCAGGGCGTACGGCGTGCTCGTGAGCATGATGACTCGCTTCATGGCGATCGCCGGGCTGGTTGCGAGCGTCGCGGCATTCATACTGGCCGAGGACGTCATTCTTCTACTGTTCGGAGAGAGCTATGCGGCCAGCGTGCCAATCCTGCGCATCCTGGCCGGCGTGATGGCGACGCGCTGCATGATGGTGGCCATGCAGCTGTTAATGTCCAGTGAGGACCTGCACTTCCAGCGGGTTGCCGCACTCGGTGCTACCGTCGCCGCGCACATCGCCGTCAACGCCGTCCTTATTCCGTTCATGGGAGCCGAGGGCGCCGCCTGGGCGGCACTCTTCAGCAGCACTTTGCTGATCCTGCTATACGTTTTCTCGTCCCGGGGGCGCAAGTTCGACTTCCAACGCTGGTTGTTGATGCCCTCCGCACTGGCTGCCGCGGTCGCTGTAGCGGCGTTGGTCGCCGATGCCAACGCGCTGGTCAGCGCAGTGGTCTCCGTGTCGGTTTTCCTGGTCGGGCTGCTCGCGATCGGGTTCGTGAGCGGGGACGAGATCCGCTTCGTTTTGCGCGCCGTAAAGCCGAACGGCTCCCGCTGATGACCGGTGCTCCGCACGGGGCACTGTGGTTTCGTTCAGTCGGCCGCAGCCGCTTGGGCGCGACCTTGTCGCCGGCACGAAGGACCTGCCGTTCCATCTCCGCCTGGCGTGGCGGCTGACGCGCGGCGGCGTGCGTCAGTCCGCCAAGCCCGCGGCCGCGCGCTAGTTGATTCGCCCAAGCGCTACCCGTAAACTGCTGAAAAGTCGGTCCTTGACCGACACCTGTCGGCACGGTCCCGTCGCGATTCGCCGACAGCGAAGAATTCTACATAGGCATTGAGCCTTCCCCCGTTTAGCCCTTTAAGACCGTTACGCCCGTGAGACGGGTTCTACGCAGACGGTCCCCCCGGGGACGGGCTCCTACATACGAATTACTCAAGAAAAGTGGATTGCCCATGCGATCGATCATTGTCAAATCAGTATTGTTTTCCTTCATGGCGCTGGCCGCGGCGGCGCAGGCGCAGGAGGAGGAGCGAACGGATGCGAACGAGGCCGGCTACCGCGTCAACGCGGGCGACCGGCTGGATATCTCGGTCTGGAAGGAGGAAGACCTGCAGCGGCAGGTCCTCGTGCGTCCGGACGGCGCCTTCTCGTTTCCGCTCGCCGGGCAGATAATGGCGGAGGGCCGCACCGTAGCCCAGATCCAGGCGGAACTGGAGTCGCGTCTGGCGCGATACATCCCGGATCTCGTGTCCACGGTTACGGTCGTCGACGTGAACGGAAACCGCATCTTCGTCATCGGCCAGGTCAACGCGCCGGGATCGTTCGTCATGAACCCGGTCCTGGACGTGATGCAGGCGCTCGCCATGGCAGGCGGTACCACGCCCTTCGCGGCGCTCAGGGATATCCGCATCCTCCGCCGGCAGGACGGCGTGCAAAGAGCCTACGGATTCGACTACACGGAAGTTGCCGACGGCCGATCGCTGGAGCAGAACGTCCAGTTACAGAGCGGCGACGTGGTGGTCGTGCCCTGAGCGGCATCGGCTGCACGGCGTCGCCCTACGACATCTCTTACACCAGGTTTCGGAAGCGAAGCGCCACGGCTGCGTAGCCCGTGCGCACCCGCGAACCGGATCGGAGTTAACCATGAGTTGCAGAGAGCGTCATCAAACAACGAATAACGCGCATACGCAAACGCGGCGCGCGGCGTTCGCCTTCGCGCTGGCGAGCGCGAGCCTGTTCGTGCTCCTGCCTGCGCCCTCCTCCGCCCAGCAATGGCTCTTCACTCCGGAAATCGAGATTGGCGCGCACCACGTCGACAACCCCCGCCTGGCCGAGGAAACCGAAACGGATGCCATTACGGGCGGGCTCCTCGATGCAGGACTCGCTATCCGGCGCAACACCCAGACCTCTTCGATGCTGCTGCGGCCCAGGGCCGCGATCTTCCGCTATACGGATGCGCCCGAGGAAGACTCGGAAGCCTTTTTCCTGGATTTCGACGCGCAGACGGAGCGCCAGCGGAGCACCTGGCGGATCAACGGCAATTACCGGCAGCAGCAGGTCTTCCGCGGAGAAACGACCTCGGCGGATTTCGACGACGTCGACGTCGGCATCGACGACGAAGTGCAGACCGGCACCGGCCGGACCTTCACCCGACGCCAGCGCGACCTGTTCCACCTCAACCCGGGTGTCACCCTGGAATTCGATCAGCTGACGTCGTTGCGAGTTGATCTCAGCTATCTTGACGTGCGATACGACCAGGACGAACTTGGCGAAGCGGTCGATTACAACGACAGCCGGATCGAGGCCGCCGTGGTTCGATCCTTGTCCCGTCACAGCGAAATCTCCGCCGGCATTTTCGCTTCGCGCTACGATCCGAAAGATCTGGAGCGCCAGACCGACAGTGTCGGCGCGCGGGTTCGCTACGAGCAGGACGTTTCCGAT
>DATABW010000345.1:0-3207 GCA_036259375.1 Woeseiaceae bacterium | reverse complement strand
AAGCCGTCCGGCGTCACGCGGTGGCGCAAGTGGGTCTCGCCCGACGTCGGGTCGACCGATAGCGCCGGCGATTTCAGCCTGTCGTGCGAACGCCGCATTCCACGTCGTGCCGGGGTTTTGCGACTCTTTTGTACAGCCATTGTGATCTCCGTCATCGTGACGACTTCGCGTCACGCTCTGCTCATCAGTCCTTCGGATTGCGGCGCCGTGCCGTCAATCCCTGTCGCGCGTCTGCATTTGCGCCCTCAGGTCCGCGAACGGACGAACCTGCGCCTCTTCTTCCACCTTCGCCTTTCCTGCCAGCGGACCGCAGTCCTCCTCGGACACGTGCATGGCCGCGAGGGGCATGGCCATCACCAGCGCTTCGTCGATCACGTCCAGGGGCCGCAGCAGCGGCTCCTCGAGTTCCCAGACTTCATAGTCCAGCGACTCGTCCACGCTGCGGCCCGGTCCGCTGAACAGCAGCCTGAGATCCGTTTCGAGCACCAGCTCGAAGGCTTCCAGGCAGCGCTGACAGACAGCCGGTACGTCCACCGCCGCCTGCCCCTCCAGGACCGGAATGTCGTGCGCCGTATCCGCCCAGCCGAATGCGAGTCTAATCGCTACCGGCGACTGCCGCCATGCGGCAGGCATCGATTCGCCTGCAAGCCGCCGGAGGTCGCCGCCGACGACCTCGGAAAGCCGCGGAAACAGCTCCAGTTTCTCTTTCTTTTCAATGATCTGGCCTCGTTCCGCGAACACCTTCGGCGGCGCGCGCTCGAGCAGTGGATTGACCATGGCGCGCGCATGATAAGGACCTCCTGCGCGGGTGTCAAAAGCGTCTGCAGGCGGGCTTTGCGCGTGGTGCTGCCGCCGACGTGCGAAAATCGGCACCAGGATACCGCTACCCCACTCCCATGCAGAATCTTTCGGCACCACCGATCGTCCTGGCCTCATCGTCCCGGTACCGCCGCGAGCTCCTGCAGCGCCTCCTCGACCAGTTCCAGTCCGTTGCGCCGGGTTGGGACGAGACGCCGCGCGAGGGCGAAAGGCCGGGCGACCTGGTCCGGCGGCTGTCGCGCAGCAAGGCGGAAGCCGTCGCCGGGAAACACCGCCATGCGCTCATCATCGGCGCGGACCAGGTGGCCGTCCTCGGCGCCCGGATATTGGGAAAGCCCGGCAATCACCGCAATGCGGTGGAACAACTGCTGCAATCGTCCGGCCAGACACTCTCGTTTCTCACGGCCGCCTGCATCCTCGACCCGGTGACGCAGCAAGCCTACGAACACACGGACGTTACGCGGGTGCGCTTTCGCCGCTTCGATGCCAGCCTGGCGGAAGCTTACCTGGCCCAGGATCGCCCTTACGACTGCGCGGGCAGCTTCCGGATCGAGGGCGCCGGGTTCCTGTTGTTCGAATCCGTGACGACCGGCGATCCGACGGCGCTCGTCGGCCTGCCGATGATCTGGCTAGCCGGCGTCTTGCTGGAGCTCGGTTACCTGCAGCCATGAAGCGGCCGGCTATTTACTGAAGCACGTCCCGGGTGGAAGTGATGAGCACGCAGGTGCAGCCGGTCTCGCTGTAGACGAACTTGTCTGACGCGCCTGCTTCTCCGAGGTTGTAGTCGCCCGGGAGGAGTTTCCGGTCCTCGATGTACAGCTCGCCGTCCAGCAGGTGCAGTTCCTCGATTCCCGCATGCCGGTGAGGCGGATACGCGACGCCAGGTGCGAGCCGCACCAGCATGCTGACACGGTCCTGCTGTGCGTCGGTCGAGAGCAATTTGCAGGTGATGCCCGGCGCGACTTCCTCCCATTCCGGCTCCAGCGAGGCCGGGGGCGAACACGGTTCCGGTTCTTCGCCGGTCTCCGCCGCGATCCGCTCGGAAAGGCGGCCCCACAAGGCGGCGGACGGGCGCAATACGTCGGTAGGCCAGGAGACGAAGGACTCGATGATCGGGCGCAATGTCTGTAACTCCTGTTGGCAATCCGCGCATCCGTCGATGTGCGAGTCCATGGCGGCCGCTTCATCCGGCGGAAGCGCGCGCAACGCGTGCGCGAACAGCAGCTCCATGCTGTCACATGCGTCTTTGTGGGCTGAGCTCATGATCGTCAGGTTCCGGCCAGTGCCTGGCGAAGTTTGCTGAGCCCGGACCGGATGCGCGTCTTGACGGTTCCGAGCGGCTCGTTCAACTGCGCCGCCACCTGCTTGTGAGTGAACTCCGAAAAATAGGCGATCTCGATAGCCTGCCGCTCGTCGGGCGTGAGGACCCCCAGCGCTTTTCTCAGGAGGCGGCCCTGCTCGGCAAGGTCGAAGACTTCCTGCGGCTCACGTTCGGCCGCCGGCGGCACGGGATCGCCGCGGTGAGGGTCGACGCGCTTCTTCCGCTGCTGCGACCGCAAGCGGTCAATCGATCTCGACCGCGCCTGGTTCATGATCCACCCGAGAACGGACCCGTTGCTGACATCGTAGTCAGGTGCCCGGCGCCAGACGTCGTGGTACACGTCCAGCGTCACCTCCTCGGCGGTTTCGCGATTGCCCGTGATCCGCAGGATCAAGGTGAACACCAGGCGGTGTGTTCGTTCGTACAACGCCTGCAGGGCCCGCTGGTCCCGGGAGGCAACAGCCTGGACGAGCGCGACCCAGTCCTGTTCGGAGACCCGGGATTTCGACGTATCCGCATAAAGCAGATCGCCGAGTGTTCCGGTCTCGGAATCACCGCGAGCCTCGTCTGCTGGCCGGGTCGTGTCTGTAGGTTTGGTCGCTGCCACGGCCGCTAATCTTGCACTCACCGAGCGCCTGCGGCAACACGCGGCGGCTCGCTCCGCCGCCCGGATCACCTTTCGGCGGCCCGGTCCCGGCGGCGGCAGGATTTTGTGATCGCGGCTGATCGCCGGAGCCCACTGGCTCGCCTCGCTTGAGCTGCCGGAGCTCGGACTCCCAGGCGGCGAAGCAACGAATATGAACGTGGTGACGGTCCCGGTCGGAACTTCCGTCTTTTGCCGCAAATTCGATTTCCAGTTCGAGCTCGTCGCGCTTTATCGCGGCACCGCAGATTGTGCAGCGTTCGCCGCCACCTGGCCCACCCCACGTGCGGTCCGGGAAACGCGCCGGTAGCTTACCGCCCCGGATAGCCTGCCGCGCTTTTCGGCGGAGCGTTCTCTCGTCTGCCATTTCTCCCCTTCTTCTGTTGGACCGAGGATCGGCCTCTTGACCCATAGAACGTCAAAC
>DATABW010000344.1:0-3797 GCA_036259375.1 Woeseiaceae bacterium | reverse complement strand
GGCGAGGGTAACGGGGAATTCACCCCCGACGAGAAGGGAGTCGCCGATCTCGCCTGGATCGCCTACGTCGTCGCGGAGAAATGACAGGGCCGGCGTCTGTGACGTGCACACGGTCGCCGATTCCCACATTGCCCTAGACTGACTCCGCTTCGGCAGGAGACGACAGGGGCGATGGAGAAAGTAAAAAGTCCAGCGGAGGGGCGGGCGGGGCCACTTCACACGGTGCCGCCGGCCGACCGGCGGGAGGACGCGTGGATGAGCGAGGACCTGAGGCACTCGCTGGTCCAGCGCATCGCACGCCTGGAGGCAGCGCTCGCTCTCACGGCGGGCACGGTCCACGACGTCAACAACGTACTGACGGTGCTCAGCGGCAATCTGTTCCTGCTGACCGAAAGCGTGCGCGAGCAGCCCGAGGTCTATGAGCAGGCACGGCGCGCGCGCAATGCAGCCGAGCGCGGCAGCACGTTGCTGCGCGAATTGCTCACCTACGGCCGCGATGCGGACGACGAGAGGCGCGCGATCAACCCGGCCGATCACGTCGCCGCGCTGCAACCGCTGCTGGCGCGGGCGATCGGCGGGGACAACGAGCTCGAAATCGACGTGGACCGGGCCGCGGGCTCCGTCGACGCCAGCGCCGCGCAGTTCGAGAGCGTGCTGATAAACCTGGCGATCAATGCGCGCGATGCCTTGCAAGGTCGCGGCAGCGTGCGCATCGGCGTGCGCCAATCGGAAGTGGACGGCCTGCCGCCGGGCCCGCGGGATCTCGCCCCGGGAAGCTACGTCTGCATCGAAGTTGCCGACGACGGCTGCGGCATACCGCAAGAACATTTGGCGCGCGTAACCGAGCCGCTGTTCAGCACGAAGCCCAGCGATCGCGGCAGCGGGCTCGGGCTGAGCATGGTGAAGCGGTTCGCCGAGGAATCGAACGGCCGGCTGGTCATCGACAGCGCGGTGGGCGAGGGTACGCGGGTGCAGGTCTGGCTGCCGCGCTCGGCGCGGCTCGCCGAAACGACGGCCAATATGACGCTGCCGCTCTCCACGCTCCCGGGCGGAGACGAAAGCATCGTGCTGGTTTCCCGCGACCCGGACGTTCGCGCGTCGCTGCAACAGATTCTCGAAGCGCTCGGTTACTCGGTTCGCGTCGCCGAAGATCACGAGCAAGTGGAGCCGCTGCTGGCGCAGGCGCCCGCCCCGTCTTTGTTGATCGCCGAACGCTCGAGCGAGGCGGCGAACGTGGAACGCAGCTGGTTCCGGTCGCTGCGGGATCGGGACAGGCGGCTGCGACACGTCGCGCTCCTGCAGCCCGGCGCCGATCCCGCCGAGGCGGCGGCCGACGCCGACAGCCACCTCTATCGACCCGTCAACGTGCTGGCGCTCGCGAAGACCGTGCGCCGCGTTCTGGAGGCCTGACATGAGCAAAATACGCAGCGCGGCCGCGCGGCTGCTGGTGCTGGATGATGACGTGGAGCTCGGCGAGCTGATCGGCGAGCTGGGGCGGCGCTCGGGGTTCGATGCCGCCGTAACGCACGATGCGGCGGCGTTCAACGAGGAGCTCGGCAGGGCCGCTCCGGACCTCATCGTCCTCGACCTGCAGATGCCGAACACCGACGGCGTCGAAATCCTGAAGGACCTCGCCGCCGGCGGCACCGGCGCCGGCATCCTTCTCGTCTCCGGTATGGACAACCGTACGATCGCGGGCGCCGAGCATTTCGGGCGCAACGCCGGCCTCAGGATAGTAGGCACCTTGCAGAAGCCGTTCACGCCCGAGACGATGTTAGCCAGGCTTTCCTCAGCGCACGAGAGCACGCGGCGCCTGACCAGCGAAGACCTTGCGCGCGCTATCGAACAGGGCGAACTCGCGCTGCGTTATCAGCCGGTCGTCCGGCGGCTGCGCTCCGGCGCCTGGCACGCGGAATCGGTGGAAGCGCTACTCCGCTGGGAACACCCGTCGCTCGGGTTGCTGGTGCCGTCGCAGTTCCTGAGCCTCATCGACTCCGATCGCGGCGAGTTGATGAAGCAGATGACGGATTTCGTGTTCGAGCGCGGCATCGAGCAACTGCGCGTGTGGCAGGCGGATGGTTTTCACATCGGCTTGCGCGTCAACGTCGCGGCGGGCCTGATCGCCGATGCCGGCTTTCCGGATCGCCTCGAGGCGCTGTTGAACGAACACGAAACGGATCCCGAGCTCCTGACACTCGAGATCCGCGAAGCCGCGGATCTCGGGCTCTCCACGAAAGGCGCCGACATCCTGACGCGGCTGCGACTGAAATCCATCAAGCTGGCGCTCGATGATTTCGGCGGTCCCGGGTCGACTCTGAACGGCTGGTACACGCTGCCTTTCGGCGAGCTCAAGATCGATCGCTGCCTGACCGCGGATCTCGGCAGCGCTGCCGGCGCGGCCACGGTCGTGGGCGGGCTCGTGGAGATAGCGCACCGGCTGGAAATGGGCTGTTGCGCCGTCGGCGTGGAGACACTCGAGCAGTTGAACATACTGGACGAGCTGCAGTGCGACCTGGCGCAGGGGTTTTATATCGGCGCGCCGCTGCCGGCCGCCCGATTACCGCAGGCGCTTGACGAATGGACCGCGGAACTCGCAACTGAATCGGCGGAGGGCGCCGCCCGCTGACCGGTCTCGAGCTTTCGCGTATAGTCCGGCAAAAGGACGGGAAGAACGAGCAGCCTAGATGGCAAAAGACCTCGAAGTCGCAATCCTGTTCGCGGACGTCGTGGGCAGCACGCAGCTGTATGACGAGTACGGCGATGCCAAGGCCAGCGAAACCGTCGCGCTTTGCCTCGATGTGATGAAAGATGCGACGCACCAGTTCAACGGTACGGTGATCAAGACGATCGGCGACGAAGTCATGTCGACGTTTCCTACTGTGGACGATGCGGTGAGCGCCGCCAGCCAGATGCAGGCACGCATCAGTGACGAAAATTCCGGCGAGGGGCGCATACCGGTGTCGATTCGGATCGGTTGCCATTTCGGCCCCGTCGTGCAGGAGCGTAACGACATCTTCGGCGCCGCGGTGCATACCGCCAACCGCATGACGTCGCAGGCGAAGGCACGCCAGATCGTGATCTCCGGCCCGACCGTCGACCATATGGGCGACCAGTGGCGGAAGCAGACCCGGCAGATCGACGTGGCGACAGTGCGCGGCCGCATCGATGAAGTCGCCTTGTTCGAAGTGATGTGGCAGCCGGAAGAAGCGACCAGCATGCTGCCTACCATCGAATGGGAAAGCCGCGCGCGCAGTGCCAGCCGCCTCGTCCTGAGCTTTCGCGACAAGACGGTCGTCGTGAACGATCAGCGCAAGAACATCAACATCGGCCGTGCCGAAGACAACGATCTCGTCGTCAAGGGAAATCTCATTTCACGCATTCATGCCCGCGTCGAAAAACGCCGGGGCAAGTTCCTGCTCGTCGACCAGAGCACCAACGGCACTTTCCTGCAGAACGCCCGCGGCGAAGAGACGTTCGTGCGCCGCGACAGCACCGAACTCACGGGCGAGGGCATCATCGGCCTCGGCCGCGTCGCCAAAGCGGACGCCCCCCTCGCCATCCACTTCTTCTGCGAAGACTGACCGGGCGGTCGCCAGGTGCCGCCCGCTCCGAAGGTGGCTCGGAATGCCGGAGCGCCAAGCGGGGCCTGACGTCAGGGGCATCCGTTTTGGGTATCGGCAATGCCGACCAACGAAGCCATGATCATCGCTCGGTGGGATATTTCAGCACCACCACCCGCGGTGGGGGGGGGGGGGGGGGGGGGGGGGGGGGGGGGGGGGGGGGGGGGGGGGGGGGGG
>DATABW010000343.1:0-10041 GCA_036259375.1 Woeseiaceae bacterium | reverse complement strand
GTTCTTGCTTTTCGGGATGATTCGCAGGCGATTGTAACGAATCGTTCTCGTTGAGAACTCCAGAAACGCGTCGCAGCTCGACGACAGCACACGTGTGTCGCCCAGCAGAAAACGCATCTCAGAGGAATCGTCATGTTCATGGGACACTACGGCCCCGGCCTCGTCATCAAAGCGGCACGACCTGCTCTTCCCTTATGGCTGCTGTTCGTCGCGGTGCAACTCGTCGACGTGGCCTGGGCCGTGCTCGTGCTGCTGGGAATCGAAAAGGTACGCATTGTGCCGGGGATCACCGAGTCGAATGCACTGGACCTTTACTACATGCCCTATACCCACAGCCTGGTTGCGGCCCTGCTGTGGTCGCTTGCCGCCGCCGTGCTCTGGCGCCTTGTTCCACGAGCCCGGTCATGGCCCGTCGCGGCCTGGCTCGGCCTCGCCGTGTTCTCGCACTGGGTGTTGGATCTCCTCGTGCATCGCCCCGACCTGCCGCTGTATAGCGACGTGTTCAAGGTCGGCTTCGGCCTGTGGAATTTCCCGATGCTCGCCCTGGGGCTCGAAGCACTGCTGTTCTTCGGTTGCATGTTCGTGTACCTCAAGCGGACGACGGCCGTCGGCACGTTCGGGCGCTACGGGATGCCGGTGTTCGGGCTGGTGCTGCTGGTCTTCCAGGCCGCGATGCTCTTCGGTCCGCCGCCGCCCTCGTCCACCGCGGCCGCCGTTTCGGCACTCGTCGCTTACGCGCTGGTTGCGGCCGTCGCTTACTGGCTCGATCGGCAGCGCGTGCGCGGCACGTTTGCGGGGCCGGGCGCGTAACGAGACGACGGCAGCCCTGAACGCGCATTTTGGCCTCAAAAAGCGCGATTTAGTGGGCCGCGAGCGCCATTTTTCCTAAAACAACGTTTTAGTTTCAGGCGGTTGCCTTCGTCCGACCCCACAGGCGGCCTCTTTCGGTCGTGGCGACGATGGCCAGGGCGGCGACGCCGCAGGTGAAGAAGCCGGCGGTCAGGGGAATGACCGTTCCGTTGAACTGCTGGCCGACGTAGAAGCCGATCAGGGCGCCGCCGACGGTCGTGACAAAACCGAGCGCGGAAGAGGCGGTGCCTGCGACGTTCCCCAGCGGCTCCATGGCGATCGAGTTGAAGTTCGCGCCGATGAGGCCGAAACAGAACATCGCCGCCGACTGCAGTGCCGCGAAGCTCCAGACGGTTTCGTAGCCGGCCGCCGCGAACAGGCCGTGCGCACCGGTGATGACGATGAACCCGAGCAATGCAAGGTGCGACACGCGGCGAGTGCCGACCCGCTCCACGATGCGTGCGTTGATGAACGAGGCGACCGCCACCAGCCCGGCCGACAGCGCGAACACGCTGGTCAACAGCTCCGGGGCGTCCAGGGCATCGGCGAATACCTGCTGTACCGAATTGATGAAGGCGAACAGCGCGCCGAGCATGGCCGTCAACGCAAGCATGTAGCCGACGGCTATTCGGCTCGACAGCACCAGCCGGAACGCCTGCAGGACGCCGTCCGGCGACATCGCCCGGCGATCCTCGGGCTGCAGCGATTCCGGCAACCGCCGCCAGGTCCACGCCGCAGTGCCCGCACCGAACACCGCCAGCGCGCCGAAGATCCACTGCCACGGCGCGACCTGTGCAATCGCCTGCCCGAGGGCGGGAGCCACGACAGGCGCCGCGAGGAAGACGATGAAGGTGAGCGACATCACGCGCGCCATGGTCCGCCCGGAATAGAGATCCCTGATGATGGTAACGACCAGCACGCGCGTCCCCGCGGCGCCCATGCCCTGCAGCGCCCGCGCGGCGATCATCACATCCAGCGTCGCTGCGAAAGCTGAGATGATGGTAAACAGCACGAAGATTCCGAGACCCGCCAACAGCACCGGCTTGCGGCCGTAGTGATCGGCAAGCGGCCCATAGAAGAGCTGCGCGACACCGAACCCCAGCAGGTAGGAGGTAATCACCCACTGCTGTTCGTTGTCGGTCGCGATGCCGAGCGACTCCCCGATCTGCGGGAGCACCGGCAGCATGGCGTCGATGGACAGTGCGTTCACCGCCATCAGCGCTGCCATCAGCGCAACGAATTCCTTGAAACCCATGCCGGTCATTATTGAACACTGGTGCTGCAGGTGCTACAGCGCGGGGCGCGCATTGCGGTTAGACTTCGCCCGTGGGACGGGCTCCTACAACCCTCTTCTAACGCCCGCCCCGGGGATACTTCATGACGTTCACGCGAATCCTGTTGCTCTGTTTCGTGGCGGTGCTGGTTCGTCTCGCCGCCTGCAATGCTTCGCCCGTCGCGCAGCCGGCTGCCGACGAAAACAGGCCGCGCGGAATCGTGCTGGTGGTCGGGGACGGCATGGGCTCCGCGCATTTCAAGCTGGCGAGGATTCTTCGTGGTGACGAGTACGCCATCGGACAGCTTCCGTACACCGGCCTCGTCGCCACTGCTGCGGCGGACAGGCTGGTGACCGACTCCGCGGCCGCAGCGACAGCCTACGCCACCGGCGTCAAGACGAACGCGGGTTACGTGGGCGTCGATCCGTCCGGCGCTTCCCATCCCACGGTGCTCGAGATCGCCGAGCAGCAGGGCCTCGCGACCGGGCTCGTCTCCACCGCGCGCTTCGGCGATGCCACCCCCGCGGCATTCGCGGCGCACGTCACGAGCCGCCGCGAACTGGCGGTCATCGCCAGGCAGATGCTCGCGAGCGGCGCGGACGTGCTCGCAAGCACGGGACTCGAATGGTTCGGCGCCGACGGCGGGCCGACGCTGGAGGAGTTTGCGAGCGCGAGCGGTTACCAGGCAGTGCAAACCGCGAGCGGCTTGCAAGAGGCCGGTGCTGGCCCCGTGCTCGCGGTGTTTCCCTCGGGCGAGCTCGACAGTGAATCGCCCGAGATAACGTTGAAGGCGCTCGCGCTTTGGGCAGTAGAGCGGCTGTCGAGCGATCCCGACGGATTTTTCCTGCTGGTCGAACACGAAGGAACGGACACCGCGAGCCACCACCATGCGTCGGCCGCACTGGCGCAGAACCTCATCGCGCTCGACGAGACCGTCGGCGCCGTAACGGCGTTCGCGCAGCAGCGTGGCGACATCCTGGTGATCGTCGTCGGGGATCACGAAACCGGCGGATTGCAGGTCGACAGCACGTGGAGCGAGCGCGGCGCGAGCTGGCGCGACGGCTACCACAGCGGCGAAGCGGTGCCGATTTTCGCAGTAGGTCCGGGCGCGGAGGCATTCTCCGGATTCCTCGACAACAGCGAAGTGGGAAAGGCGTTGCTGGCGCTGGTGAAGGCAGGAGCGCCCCCGTCGGCGCCCGTCTCAGCGGCGACGAACGCCCCGCCGCCGGGTCGCCCCTGAGACGGCCTCCTCAAAAGAATGCGGCATGCCGCTTGCATTACGGCCGGCACCTGTTAGAGTGCGCGCCTCCTGATGCACTCCGGTCTGCATCACGTATTCGCGGCGCCGCCAAGCGGCCACCCCGAGTCGATTCTTCCCCCCGATGTTTGCCTGGACCGGCCCGGCGCAAAGCGCCGCGCGCGGGTGATCCTGGAGCAATACCTGTATGACTTTTCAATCACTCGGCCTGTCGGCCGAGCTGCTTCGTGCTGTGTCCGCGCAGAATTACGACGTGCCGACACCCATTCAACGCCAGGCGATCCCGGCAATCCTGAAGGGCGGTGACGTACTCGCCGTCGCCCAGACGGGCACGGGCAAGACCGCCGGCTTCACGTTACCGCTGCTGCAGCGGCTCGCTGCAGTTGACCGGGCCTCCGGCCCGCGCGCGACCAGAGCCCTCATCCTGACCCCCACCCGCGAGCTGGCAGCGCAGGTGCACCAGAGCGTGGTCGATTTCGGCCGTTTCCTGCCGATCCGCTCGATTGCGATCTATGGCGGCGTTTCCATACGCCCGCAGATCGCGGAGCTGCGGCGCGGCAAGGACATCGTCGTTGCCACGCCCGGACGGCTGCTCGACCACGTCTCGCAGCGTACGATCGACCTGTCGCGTATCGAAGTGCTCGTGCTTGACGAAGCGGATCGCATGCTCGACATGGGCTTTATCCGCGACATTCGCAAGATCATCGCATTGCTGCCGAAGAACCGGCAGAACCTGCTGTTTTCCGCGACGTTCAACAAGGAGACCACCGAGCTCGCCGATCGCCTGTTGCAATCGCCCGAGAGAATCGAGGTCGCCGGCAAGGAGCGGACCGCAGACACGATCGCCCAGCGCATCTACCCCGTCGATCGCGCCCGCAAGCGCGAGTTGCTGTCCTTTCTCATCGGCTCGGGCAACTGGCGCCAGGTGCTCGTTTTCACCCGTACGAAACACGCCGCGAACCGGCTTGCGACGCAACTCGACAAGGACGGGCTCAATTCGTCCGCCATTCACGGCAACAAGAGCCAGGGCGCGCGCAGCCGCGCGCTGCGGGATTTCAAGAACGGCCAGGTTCGCGTGCTGGTGGCCACCGATATCGCGGCACGCGGGCTCGACATCGACCAGCTGCCGCACGTCGTCAACTTCGACCTGCCGCAGGTCCCGGAAGATTACGTGCATCGCGTCGGCCGCACCGGCCGCGCCGGCCTGGACGGCGAAGCGGTGTCGCTGGTATCACCGGAAGAAAAACCGCTGCTGGCCGACATCGAGCGCCTGCTGAAGCGGTCGCTCCCACGAACGCAGGTGGACGGCTTCGAGGTATCCCCCGGGGCAGCGCCGCTGCGGGAAAGGAGCGAAGCGGCCCCGCGGAAACCGGGCGGCCGCAAGCGGCGGCGGGGCCGATCCCGGCCGGCCGCCGCGGCTCGCGCTGCACCTATTCCGCGGTCGGCATCGCGTCGACCGGATCCACGAACGCGATAAACAGCACGCAATCGTCGTCCGAAGTGCACTTTGCATCGTGTGATAACCCGGCAGGTCCGTACGCGTAGGTGCCGGGGTTGAGCGTCTCCTGCTCGTGCCCTTCGTACCGGACCTGCATCTCACCGCTGACGAGCACCATGCGCTCGGCTGAGGTGTGCGTGTGCGCCGGTATGTCCGCTCCGCCGGGTACCTTGAACAGGACGTCGGCGTTCGGTTCGGCGGGGTTCCCGTTCAGTACCGCGATAGCGCAACCGGCCGGCATGAACTCCGGACATGGACCCCACTCGAGATCGGCCGAGTCCGCCGTTGCGACTCGCGGGGTCTCGTCCGCGAAGGCCGCGACGGGCGCCGCGAGGACGACCAAAAGGAATGCGGGCAGCAGCCGTACCCCTGTATTGCCGAACACCAGCTTCTTCGTTTGCATGGCTCACTCCTGACTTTCGTTGTGCATCGCCCGCGGCGATGCTTCTCGTGTGCGAGCGCCGCCTTATCGCGGCGTGACGAGCGGCGCGGGCGCGCCTCTCCCGGCAACGGCGCCGAAGTAGAAATCCAGTACGTCGTCCAGGGGCGACGGCTTGCGCCACAGCCGTGAGCGTAAGGCGGCGCCTTCCCAGCAGTTGATCAGGAGATCGGCGAGCTCGCGCGAATCCGCATCGGCAGGCAGTTCGCCGCGCGTCTTCGCGAGCTCGAAACAAGCGGCAAACCGCCTGGCGATCTCCGAAAAGCATTCCTCGACCTTGCGGCGAAAGCGCTCGTTCACGCCCGAGAGCTCCTGGCCCAGGCCGCCAAGCAGGCAGCCGAGATAGCCCTCGCCGCGGTACTTCTCCTTCGATAACTCGAGAAACCTCCGGACGCGGGCGAGCGGCGGCAGGCTGTCATCGCCGAGGCAGGCATCCAGGCCTTCCTTCACTTCCGCCATGTACGCCTCGATGACCTGCAGGGCGAACGCTTCCTTGCTCCGGAAGTGGTGATAGAAAGAGCCCTTCGGCACGCCCGCCTGTTTCAGCAGCGTGTCGATCCCGAGGTGGTTGTAGCCCTGCTCCAGCAGCAGGGCCAGTCCCGTGTCGAGCAGGCGTTCCTTGGTGCTGTGCGTCATTTGGTTGGCTCGTAGGATTAGACCGACCGGTCTGTTCAGCGGCAATGTAGCGCTACGCGCCGCCCGGGTCAACGACCAAGCGGCGCCGCCGATCCTCGGTGCGGGATGTGCCGCAGGGGCCGCCGCCTCGACGGCCTCGAAGCGTGCATTACGCCCGAGACGCGCATCGACGACGGCCGGGCGCCGGCGATTACGTGCAGGTCCGCGGGCGCATCGCGCCGGACGGCAGCGTCATTGCCGAGCGCCTGCGCGAACGGGACTGAGAATTTCCGTCAGGCGGGCGCTCTCCGCTATGCTGGACCGGCGCCGGTAGCCGCCGGCGCCGCCAGCAGCACGGAAAATACGATTTGTCCCGGTTTCCTGACCAGGCCTCCAGGGCCCGTGGGCGGCGATGCTGCTCGCGCTGATCGTTCTCCTGCCGTTTGCCGGCAGCTTGCTCGCGGCGCTGCTGCCGAAGCACGCCCGCAACGTCGCTGCCGCTTTCGCGGGGACGGTGGCGCTCGCCTGCGCGGTGCTGGTCGCCCTCCACTACCCGCAGGTGACCGAGGGCGGCGTCGTCCGCCATTACGTCCCCTGGTTACCGGTGCTCGGCCTCAACCTGTATTTCCGGATGGACGGATTCGCGTGGCTGTTCGCCATGCTCGTCACGCTGATCGGCGCGCTGGTCGTGTTCTACGCGCGCTACTACATGTCGCGGGAGGATCCGGTCGCGCGCTTCTTCTCGTTCCTGCTCGCGTTCATGGGCGCCATGCTCGGCATCGTGCTATCGGGCAACCTTATTCAGCTCGTCGTGTTCTGGGAGCTGACGAGCCTGACGTCCTTCATGCTGATCGCCTACTGGTACCACCTGGAGGAAGCGCGCCGCGGCGCGCGCATGGCGCTTGTCATCACCGTCGGCGGCGGCTTAAGCCTGCTGCTCGGGGTGCTCATGCTGGGCGCGATGACCGGCAGCTACGACATCGACGTGGTGCTCGCCTCCGCGGACGAGATCCGGGGCCATCGCTGGTACGCGCCGATGCTCGTTCTCGTCGCCGTCGGTGCGCTGACCAAGAGCGCGCAGTTCCCGTTCCACTTCTGGCTGCCCCGCGCGATGGCCGCGCCGACGCCGGTCTCCGCTTACCTGCACTCCGCCGCGATGGTAAAGGCAGGCGTGTTCCTGCTGGCGAGACTCTGGCCCGCGCTGTCGGGCACCGAGCTATGGTTCTGGCTCATCTGCGGCGCGGGCGGCCTGACGCTGCTCATCGGGGCGTTCAACGCCACGTACCAGCGCGACATCAAGGGCGTGCTCGCGTATTCGACGATCAGCCACCTCGGGCTCATCACGATGCTGCTCGGGATGAACAGCACCCTTGCGCTCATCGCGGCGATTTTTCACATGATGAACCACGCTACCTTCAAGGCGTCGCTCTTCATGGCGGCCGGAATCGTGCAGCACGAGACCGGGACCCGGGACATCGGCCGGCTCTGCGGGTTGCGCCGCGCCATGCCTCTCACCACCAGCGTCGCCCTCGTTGCCGCCGCCGCGATGGCCGGCGTGCCGCTGCTGAACGGCTTTCTCTCGAAGGAGATGTTCTTCTCGGAAGCAATCGCTGCCGGCGACTTCACCGGCTTCGACTTTTCGCTGCCGGCCGTCGCGACGATCGGCAGTGCGTTCAGCGTCGCCTACTCGCTGCGCTTCGGGCACCAGGTGTTCTTCGGTCCTCCGTGCGGCGAGCTGCCGCGCAAGCCGCACGAGCCGTTGCGCGGCATGCTGCTGCCGAGCGCGCTGCTCGTGCTCGCCTGCGTGCTCGTCGGCATCTTCCCCACGTGGACCTTCGGTCCCTTCCTCGGGACGGCGGGGCTCTCGATCGTCGGCGCTGAGATGCCCGCGTACCGGCTCGCCGTGTGGCACGGCGTCACGACGCCGCTGCTCATGAGCTTCGTGGCCCTCGCCGCAGGCGTGCTGTTCTACGCCTGGCAGTACCGCAGCGGCCGCACCATGGACGCGGCGCCGCTGCTGTCGCGGATCAATCCCCAGCGGCTGTTCGACCTCGCCAGCGTGCGGATCACGCGCGGCGCGGGTCACCTCGCCGAGTACCTCTTCACGAGCCGCTTGCAGCCGCAACTGCTGCTGATGGTTTGCCTCGCGCTCGTCGCCGGCTTCTTCACGCTGCGGGACGACGGCTGGTCACGTGGCATCATGGCGTTGACGCCGGTCGATCCGCTGTTCGCGATGCTTTGGGTGGCGGGCGGCGCCTGCGCCATCGGGGCGGCCGTCCAGGCCAAGTATCACCGCCTCGCGGCGGTCATCATGGTGGGTGCGACGGGCCTCGTCACCTGCCTCACCTTCGCCTGGTTCGCCGCGCCCGACCTCGCGCTCACGCAGCTTACGGTCGAAGTCGTCACGATGGTGCTGTTCCTGCTGGGGTTGCGCTGGCTGCCGCGTTTCCGCGAGTGGGACGACCCGCGCCGCAAGTCACTGCGAGCGCGAGCGCGCCGGACCCGCGACGCCTTGATCGCCGTCGCCGCGGGCGCCGGCGTGAGCGCGCTCGCCTTCGCGGCGCTGACGCGGCCGGTGGCGCCCGGGCTCTCGAGCTTTTTCGTCGAGAATGCGCTTTCGGAGGGCGGCGGCCGGAACATCGTGAACGTCATTCTCGTCGATTTCCGGGGCTTCGATACCTTCGGCGAGATCACGGTGGTCAGCACCGTCGCGATCATCGTCTACGCCATGCTGCGCCGCTTCCGGCCCGCCCCGGAGAGCATCCTGCGGCCGACGGCCCAGGCGGAGGAGGACGCCGCGCGCGAGGACGTCATCGATGACGACGACGACCTGTTGCCGACCGGTTACCTGAAGATTCCTGCCGTGCTCGTGCGGCTGCTGTTGCCCATGGCGGGGCTGGTCTCCCTTTACTTCCTCTTTCGCGGGCACAACGCGCCCGGCGGCGGCTTCGTCGGCGGCCTCGTGATGGCGACGGCGCTGATCGTGCAGTACATGGTCGGCGGCACGATCTGGGTCGAGTCGCGCATCCGCATCCATCCGCAGCTCTGGATCGGCGCCGGCCTGCTCCTGGCGGCCGCGGCGGGAATCGTTGCCTGGCTGGCGGCCGATCCGTTCCTGACCTCCCAGGAGCTCACCGTTGCCGGCGTGCACCTTTCGACGGTGCTGCTGTTCGACCTCGGCATCTACCTCGTCGTGGTCGGTTCGGCAGTGCTCATGCTGATCGCGCTCGCGCACCAGTCGCTGCGCAGCCCGCGCAAGCGGGTGGAGCCGGTGCATCGCCGCGGGACCTTGACCCGGGCGCCCGTGGCGGAGGAAGCGGGCTGATGGAGGTGGTCTACGCACTGGCGACGGGCGTGCTGGCGGCCTCCGGCGTCTGGCTGTTACTCCGTCCCCGCACCTTCCAGGTCCTGCTCGGGCTGTCGCTCCTGTCGTATGCGACCAACATTTTCATCTTCGGCATGGGCCGCCTCACCTTGCACCGGCCGCCGATCATCCGCGGCGAGGCCCCCGTCGATCCGGCGTACTACGCCGATCCGACGCCGCAGGCGCTGGTGCTTACCGCGATCGTGATCGCCTTCGCGACGTCGGCGCTGTTTCTCGTGGTCCTGCTCGCGTTACGCGGACTGACCGGAACCGACCATGTCGACGGCCGGGAGCCCGACGAATGAGCCCGTGGCTGCAGCACCTGCCGGTCCTGCCGATCCTCGTGCCGCTCGTCGCCGCGGCGGTGATGCTGCTGCTGCGCGAAAGGCGCCGGCGTGCGCGCGTGACCGTTGCGCTGGCGTCGGCTGTCGTGCAGTTCGGAGTTGCCGTTTCGCTGCTCGTGCTCACCACCGGAGTTGCCCCGGGCGTGTGGACCGATGGCATCGGCGTCTACCGGATCGGCAGCTGGCCGGCTCCGTTCGGTATCGTGCTGGTGGCCGATCCGCTGTCGGCGCTGATGCTGACGCTGTCGGCAACGGTTGCGCTCGCCTCGATCGTCTACGCCGTTGCGCACTGGGACAATCCCGGAAAGCCGTTCCATTCGCTGCTGCAGTTGCTGTGCATGGGCGTCAACGGGGCTTTCCTCACCGGCGACGTGTTCAACCTGTTCGTCTTCTTCGAGAT
>DATABW010000342.1:0-13753 GCA_036259375.1 Woeseiaceae bacterium | reverse complement strand
GTATCCGGAGGCATCGAGCACACTTCCAACGGCGGCGTGGCTCACGGGCTCCCTCACGATTTCCGTCTGCACCGCGATGCCTCCGCGCGCGGCACCAGCGCTGAACCACCAGGCTGCCAGCGCCAGAACGAGGACGCCGGCCGCAAGCGCCGCCCATAATGCACCCCGGCCCGGGGCAGGCGGCGCGCTGCGATCGATTTTCAGTTCATGGATACGGTCCGCCGGATCGGCCATGACTCCCCCGCTCATGCGAAGGCGCATCGTACCAAAATCGTCGGCCAGACCCGGTCCGTGGCATTTCCGCCAGGCAAAAAAAAAGGCCCCATCCATGGGGCCCGTCTCATCCTTAAGACTTAAGTCCGAATAGTCCCGGCGGGATTACTCGGCTTCTTCCGTTTCCTGCTGGATCGTGTCGTACTCAGCCGGCGTCAGGTAGCCGTCCTGGTTCGCGTCAGCCGTCTGGAACTGGGCGACGAGATTCTGGTCGGCAGAAGCTTCGGTCTGCGTGACCACGCCGTCCTGGTTCTCATCGAGCTCGTTGAAGGACTTGGCCTGTCCCTGGTCGCCTGCGAGTGCCAGGCCGGATGCCAGCGTCAAACCGCCGACAATTGCTACAAACTTCTTCATGCGTCTCTCCTTGCTTCGTTTACTGACGAATGTCGCGGCAGTTGCCGCTCAGGGAGACTTGTTGCAAGCGGCATGCCACATGGCGCCGGCGTGCCGGCCGTGTGGCGGATTTTTCCGGAAAGCTCGTGAGACCCGCGCGTGCCGCCGGTTTTGCGGGCACCGGGTTTTCTCACGTGGTGCCGTACGACGCGTCAGCGCGTCCTTGCTCCGTCGTCAAAGGGAGACAGGTTGCGCATGGCGCTTTGTAGTTTGTGCACGGCCCTGCAAGAAGTGCCGTAGTGACGCTAACTTGCGACACCCCGCGACGTGCGCGGTGGGCGGTCAGCCGCGCCGGACGAAGTCGCTCGCAAGCTGTGCGCCTGCTGTTCCGGCGGCAGGCTGAGCGGTGCAGCAACAGGGGCCGGCGAGGATCTTCGCGACCAGGATGGCGAGCAGCGCACCGAGGAAGCCACCCCCCGCTGCATAGAGGAGAACGGATCGCGATTGCGGCGGCAGGTCCTGCTCCACGCGCAGCCGGTTCTGTGGCGGTAAGTCCTGTTCAGGCATGGCGCCTCCCCCTGCACGGCCGTTTTGCGGCCTTATGTTTGTATTGCCGCGGAATTTATTTAGTATCGGACGGCCTGTCAAACGGGGGGCAGCCATGGAATCACCGAGCGATGCTCACGGCCAGCGGATCGGGCCATGGCGCATCGTTCGCCTGTTGGGCAGCGGCGGGATGGGCGTCGTCTACCTGGCGGAGCGCGCCGACGACAGCTTCCGGCAGCAGGTGGCGATAAAACTGGTGCGGAACCGGCTTGTCGATCCGGAGACCGAGGAACGCCTGGTAGGAGAGCGCCAGATCCTCGCCAGCCTGAATCATCCCAACATTGCCCGCCTGTTCGACGGCGGGACCACGGACGAGGGCACACCTTACCTCGTGATGGAGTACATCGACGGGGTGCCCATCGATCATTACTGCGACAGCCGTCGGCTGACGATCGACGAGAGGCTGCAGCTGTTCCGCACGATCTGTTCGGCCGTGCATTACGCGCACCAGAATCTCGTGGTGCATCGCGACATCAAAACCGCCAACATCCTGGTCACCCGCGATGGCACGCCGAAGCTTCTCGATTTCGGCATCGCGAAACTGCTCGACCATCGGGGTGCGGCGACACGGGGCCTCACCCGCCAGGGCGTCCTGATGATGACGCCGGAGAACGCCGCGCCGGAGCAAGTCCTGGAGCAGACGATCACGACCGCTACCGACACCTACGCGCTCGGCATCCTGCTGTACCAGCTGTTGTGCGGACATCCACCGTACCGGCTCTCGGGAGAACGCAAGGACCTGGCGGACAGTATCTGTCACAGGCACCCCCGGTTGCCGAGCGAGATGGTGCGGGTGAGCTGGCGCGAACCGGAAACGCGCGGGCGGCGGTTCGGTCACCTGACGCCGGAGATCATCAGCCGATACCGGGGAACGACCACCGAGAGGCTTGGCCGGCGTATCAGGGGCGATCTGGACAAGATCGTGATGATGGCGCTCCGCAAGGAGCCCGAGCGCCGGTACCGGTCCGTGAGTGAATTCGCCGAGGACCTGCGGCTGCACGAATCGGCGCTGCCGGTGCTCGCGCGGCCCGATACCTGGGGCTACCGGAGCGGAAAGTTCCTGCGCCGCCACGTCGCAGGCGCCGCGATGTCCGCGCTGCTCGTTGGCCTTCTCGTCGCATTCGGCCTCGCCATGAGCATCCAGAACCGCCGGATCGCCGAGGAGCGGGACACGGCGATGGAAGTATCCGGCTTCCTCGAACGCATCTTTACGGCATCGGACCCGGGCAATGCCCGCGGGCTGGACGTGACGGCCAAGGAGATACTGGCGCGCGGCGCCGACCGGATCAGCTCGGAACTCGGTGCGCGGCCCGCTATCCAGGCCACGCTGATGGAAACCATTGGGCGCGTTTATCTGAATCTCGGGCAGTACAAAGAAGCCATTGCCATGCTGGAAGAATCGCTTCGGATCCGGCTGGCGACCTTCGGCGAGGAACACGCGCAGCTCGCTGCCGTGAGGAACGAGCTGGGCCTTGCGCTCACCCGCACCGCGGACTACCGGCGCGCGGGTGAGCTGCTCGAATCCGCGCTCGAGCAGAGTCGCCGGGACGATGGTGAACGCAGTCCCGCCGTGGCAAGGAATTTGTACGGCCTTTCGGAACTGGCGCAGGCGACGGGCGATCTCGAGCGGGCCCGAACCTTCGCCGCCGAGAGCCTCCGGATCTTCGAGAGCTATGGCGACCGCTTTCCGCGGGAAATTGCCGAAGGCAAGAGCGGCCTAGCGCGGATCCTGCGGGCGAGGAACGAGCTGGCCGCAGCCGAGGAGCTCTATCGGGAGGCCATCGCGGTCACCCGTGAACATCACGGGGACGACCACCCGCACATCGCCTATTACCTGCAGAATCTCGCTGTAGTGTTGCGGGCGAGAGGTGAGCTCGATGCGGCGCAGGAGATGTTCGAGCAATCCATTGCCGTCACTCGCCGGGTGCTGGGAGCCGAGCACGATCTCGTCGCCGGCTCCCTGGTAATGCTCGGAGCCCTGCTGCACGACAAGGGACGGCTGGATGCGGCGGAAGCCGCGTTCGCCGACGCACTGGCGATTCACCGCAACGCCCGCGGCCCCGACCATCCGTTCGTCGCCTACGACATGACGAGCATGGCGATGCTCAAAGCGGACCAGGGCAAGCCGGGCGAGGCCGAATCGCTGCTCCGCGAGGCGATTGCCCTGTTCGAGGCCTCCGTCGGGCCCGATCATCAATACCTGGCGTCGGCCCTTACGGAGCTGGCGGTCGTGCTGACGGACAGCGGCGCGCCCCGCGACGCCCTGCCGCTGCTGGAAAGGGCGCAGGTCATCCGCGCGTCCGACTACGGGCCGCAGGATCCGCTCATGGCGGCGACTGCTGCCGCCTACGGCCACGCCCTTGCGCAGCTCGGCCGCTTCGTGGAAGCCGAACGCGTCCTGCTTGCGAGCGTGCCGCGCCTGCTCGAGAACGGCGGCCGGCCGAATCGCCGTGCGCAGCGCGCGCTCGACTGGACCGCCGAACTGTACGAGTCGTGGAGCCGCCCGGACGACGCGTCGCGCTATCGCGAGCAGCTGGCCGCTGCGCGCGCCGGTACGGACTGAACGTTCGCATGAACGCGGTGAGCCAGGGGTGGCGCAACGTCGTGTTGCGCAAACCGGTCATCGGCTGGGCACTGTACGACTGCGGCAACTCCGCTTTCGCCACCTCCGTGCTCGTCGGTTTCTTTCCGCTGTTTTTCAACCAGTACTGGAGCGTGGACGCCACGGGGGCGGACACCACCGCCCGGCTGATGACGACGAACGGCATCGCAAGTCTCGTGCTGGCACTTTCCGCCCCGCTACTCGGCGCGATCGCCGATCGCGGCGGCTGGCGCAAGCGGTCACTGGCGGCATTCGCGCTCACGGGCGCGGCCGCGACGGCATTGCTTTACTTTGTGCCGCAGGGAGCATGGCTGCAGGCGGCGATCTTCTTTGCCGTCGCCTCCATCGGTTTCGCAGGCGCCAACATCTTTTACGACTCCATGCTGATTGACGTGACGGGCGAGCGGCGCTTCGACCGGGTATCGGCATTCGGCTTCTCCCTCGGCTATGTCGGCGGCGGACTGCTGTTTGCGGTACACCTCGTGATGATCCTCAAACCCGCGTGGTTCGGGTTACCCGACGTCCAGACGGCGGTGCGGGTGGCCTTCCTCACGGTGGCCGTGTGGTGGCTGTTCTTCACCTCGCCGCTGCTCGGCTGGGTACAGGAGCGCAAAACACCGCGTGAGCCCGGGGTCGGAACGGCCCTGTCGCAGGGTTTCGCGCAGCTGCGGGAAACCTTCCGGCACATCCGGCAGCTGCGTCCGGTAATGCTCTTCCTCATTGCCTATTGGCTGTATATCGACGGCGTGAACACGGTGATGAAAGTCGCCATCGATTTCGGCTACAAGATCGGCGTCGGGCAGCAGGAACTCATGATCGCGCTGCTCGTGGTGCAGTTCGTGAGCTTTCCGGCCGCGCTCACGTTCGGCTGGCTGGGCGAGCGCATCGGGCCGAAGCGGGGTCTCCTGATCGGGCTCGCCATCTACGTGGTGGTCACGTCCTGGGCCGCGTTCATGCAATCGGTCACCGAGTTCTTCGTCATGGCGTGCGCGGTCGGGCTGGCACAAGGCGGCGTGTTCAGTCTCAGCCGTTCGTACTTCGCGAGGCTCATCCCGGAGGACAAGCCGGCCGAGTTCTTTGGCTTCTACAACATGATCGGCAAATTCGCCGCGGTGCTGGGGCCGTTTTTCGTCGCGTTCGCCGCGTCGTCCACCGGCAACGCACGTTCCGCCGTGGCCGCCGTCCTGCCGCTGCTCGTCATCGGCGCGGCGGTCCTGATGCTGGCCCCCGACCCCGACCGGACCTGACTGACCGTGACTGGTTAGAATGCGGCGGATGGCAGAAGCCGCTCTCCACCCGCGCATCCTGACGGCAGGCGAAAACGCCTGGCGGATCGCGCATGCCGAACGTGCGGCGCTGCTGGTCGACGGTGCCGACTACTTCAGCGCGCTCCGCACGGCGCTTGCCGCGGCACGGCGCTCGGTGTTCATTCTCGGATGGGACATCGACAGCCGGACGCCGCTGGTAGGCCGCACCGGTGAAGCGCGTGACGGCGCACCGGCCACCCTGCTGCCGTATCTCGAGCACCTCGTCGAGCAGCAGCCGCAGCTGCAGGTTCGGCTGCTGCTCTGGGATTACTCGCTCCTGTACGCGCTCGACCGCGAACCGCTGCCGTCGCTGAACCTCAAATGGCGCACACCGGAGAGCATCCGGGTGGCGCTGGACGATTGCCTGCCGCTGGGATCCTGCCATCACCAGAAGCTGGTGGTAATCGACGGCAGGATTGCTTTTTGCGGCGGCTTCGACCTGACGACCGGCCGCTGGGACACGTCGGAGCACCGGGCGCACAATGCGCGGCGCGTGAATGCGGAGGGCGAGGCCTGTCCGCCCTGGCACGACGTGCAGGTAATGCTCGATGGCGCGGCGGCGAGCAGCCTGTTCGAGATCGCCTGCCAAAGATGGCGGCTGGCGACGTCGGAAGAGGTCGATACGCCGGGCGTCGAGGCGGCGGAGTGGCCGGAGAGCATCGAGCCGGACTTGCGGGACATCGACGTCGGCGTTGCGCGGACGCTGCCGGAAAACGGCGACCAGGGCGGCATTGACGAGGTCCGGCAGCTCTACATCGCCTCCATCCGCGCGGCGGAACGCTCGATCTATATCGAAAACCAGTACCTCACGGCCGATTGCATCGTCGAGGCGCTGATCGAGCGCCTTCGCGAGCAGCCCGCACTCGAGGTCGTGGCGGTCACGCCCCGCAGTCCGCGTGGCTGGCTCGAAGCGCGCACCATGGGCGCGGGCCAGCAGCGCTTTCGCGACAAGCTAGCCGCTGCGCATCTCGCGCCACGCGTGCGTTTCTTCTATCCGTGGGTCGGTGACGAGGACAACGCCGTCATGGTGCACGCGAAGCTGATGATCGTCGACGACATCCTGCTGCACGTCGGCTCCTCCAATCTCAACAATCGCTCGATGGGCGCCGACACGGAATGCGACGTGGCGCTCGAAGCCGCTACCCCGCAACACCGGCGGCACATCCGCGGCCTGCTGTGCCGGCTCCTGGGCGAGCACCTCGGCACCGGCCCGGCCGCGATCGGCGAGGCGCTGGAGCGCGGCGAGTCGTTGATCTCTATCGTAGACGGGGCGCAGTGCGACCATCGTGGCCTCGCGCCCCTGCCATCTCTCAAAACCCACGGCGAAGCGCTGGGGGAGGCGCTCACACTGGTCGCGGATCCGGAACGCCCGTTGCACCCGGACGCGTTCATCGGCGACATGTTCGATGCGCGTACGAAGGCATCGGACCTCAAGCGTCTCGTCCGCCTCGGCGCGGTCGCCGCGGCGCTGCTCTCGCTGGTGCTCCTGTGGAGCTACACGCCGCTGTCCCGGTGGGCGGACCCCGAAGTGCTCATGCCGGCCCTGGCCGCCGCGCGCGGCCACTGGTGGGTTTACCCGCTGCTGCTGGCGGCCTACGTGGTCGGCGGCCTGCTGCTGTTCCCGCTCACGGTGCTGCTCGCGGTCACGGGTATGATGCTGGGCCCCCTGGTCGGTTTCGCGACGGCGATGACCTGCGGCATGGCCAGCGCGTGGACCGGCTATCTCGCGGGGGGCTGGACCGGCGCGGAAGCCATCCGCAACGTGTCCGGCCGCACTTTCCGCAGGATCTATCGCGGCTTGCAGAGCCAGGGATTCGTGGCCGTTACCGCTTTGCGCATGGTGCCGGTGGCGCCGTTCACGGTGGTGAACATGGTCATGGGCGCGGCGCACGTGCGGCCGCGTGCCTATCTCGCGGGTACCGCGCTCGGTCTCCTGCCGGGCGTATTCGTGATGACCATGGTGGGCGATCGCCTGCGTGAGCTGTGGCAGAACCCGGACCCGATGAACATCCTCTGGTTTGCGCTGGTCGCCGTGCTGTGGATAGGGCTCGCTTTCGCCCTGCAGCGGATCGTCTCCCGGCTGCGCAAGCGGAAAGAGGCGCAATGACCGAAGCGACCCTGCGCGTGCTGACCTGGAACGTGCACAGCTGCATCGGCACCGACGGCCGGCTCGATCCCGAGCGCGTCCGGCATCATATCCGCGCGATCGGCCCCGACATTGCTGCACTGCAGGAAGTGGACAGCCGGCGCGACCGCCGCGACGGCTTCGATTTGCTCGGCGACTGTCTCGGCGACCATCGCGCCGAAGTGCGGACGGTGCGGACGCCGGACGGCGATTACGGGCACATGCTGCTGAGTCGCTGGCCCATTGCCGACTGGCGCGAGCACGACATCAGCTACGGGTCGCGCGAGCCCCGCTCGATGATCGAAGCGACGATCGAGTCGGACCTCGGCCGGATCAACGTGCTCTGCATGCACCTCGGCCTGAGTCGCCGCGAACGACGGCAGCAGGCGCTCAAAATCGAGGCGCTGGCCGAAGCGGACAACCGGCCGACGGTGGTGATGGGCGATTTCAACGAGCCGACGGGCAGGGGGCCCGTCGCGCGGCTGCTCGGGCGCAACTTCCGTTCGGCCGGGCGCCGCCGGACGTGGCCGTCCGCCAGGCCGCTGCTGCCGCTCGACCGGATCTGGTTCGAACCGACGCTACGCCTCGTGCGCGCCGGCGTGCACTGCGAGGCCCGCCGCGCGTCCGATCACCTGCCGCTCTGGGCCGACCTGCGGCGATAATCAGCGCAAGGATTTTCGATAGACGACCTTGTCGTCGCCGACGGCGTAGAAGTCCTTCGCCACCCTGTGCACGCAGTACCCCATGCGTTCGTAGAATGCGCGCGTGGGCGCGTACTGGGAGCGGCCGGCCGTATCGATGAACATCGCGGTCGCGCCTTCCTCTACGGCGAGGCGCTCCGCCTCCGCCAGCAGCGCGCGCCCGGTGCCCTCGCGCTGCGCCTGCGGCGCTACGGCAATCCAGTAAAGATCGAAATCGGCGGAGCCGGGCGTGATGGGGCCGTAACACGCGTAACCCCGCAGCGCCCCCCCGGGCGCGTCGGCGAACACGAATCGATACTCCGAGGCCTCGCCGCGGGCGAGGGCATCCTCGACCAGCTCGACGGCGATGTCTTCCTCTTCCCGTGAAAAGAAGCCGGTAGCGGCGACGAGCGCGCGGACGGCGTCACGGTCGCCCGCGGTTGCGCTGTAGCGCCAGCGCATCAGCGCGGCGATGCGGGCCGGCCGTTCGACAGTCCATCCCGCAGTCCCGTGAAGAAATGCCGCGCGTTGGCACCCAGCGTTTGCGTGCGGTACCCGCCTTCCTGCACCGCCAGTATCGGCAGTCCGATTCCCGCGATCGCGCGGCCATTCGCGCGGAAATCGCGGGCCAGCAGTTTGAACGAACCCGTGGGGTCGCCTTTCGCGGTATCGAGCCCGAGGGCTACCACGAGGAACTCCGGCTTGTGCTTCGCTATCCGCTCCAAGGCCCTGGCGAGCTCCTTGCCGAAGCGTGCGCCGTCTACGCCTTCCGGCAGCGGCTGGTTCACGTTGTAGCCGCGGCCCGGTCCCTCGCCTTTCTCGTCCTCGTAGCCGGAGAAGTACGGGTACGTCTCGCGGGGATGTCCGTGCACGGAGATCGTCAGTACGTCCTCGCGACGCCAGAAAATATCCTGCGAGCCGTTACCGTGGTGGTAGTCGATGTCGAGCAGTGCTACCCGGCCGTGGCTGCTCAGGTAGTGCGCGGCGACGCTCGCGGAATTGAAATAGCAGAAACCGCCGAAAGCCTCGCGCTCGGCGTGATGGCCCGGCGGCCGCACGAGTGCGTATGCCGCCCGCGAGCCGTCGAGCAGGCAGTCCGCACCGGTGAGGGCACAGTCGACGGCGCCCAGCGCGGCGCGATAGGCGTTTTCGTTGAGCGGCGTGAAGGTGTCGATGCAGTAGTAGCCGGCGCGCAGCGGCAGCTCGCGCGGCGGTCGGGCCCGATTGCGCACGGGGAACACGTAAGGGTAGATGGACTTGCCGGCGGGCACGTTGGCGCAGGCGTTTTGCAGGAACCGCACGAAGCCGGGATCGTGCACCGCTTCGATGTGCGCCCGGCTGTAATGCCGGGGCGCCGTCCTCTGGAAAAAATCGGTGCGATCGAGTTCCTTCAGGATCGAGCCGATGCGCACCGGCGCCTCGACATAGCCGCGATCCTTCACGTGGTGGATCGAATGACTGTCGTTGACGATCAGCGCGATGCCGTGGACCGCCGGCTTCGGCGCGGCGGTCACGACCTCGGCGGGCAGGTAGCGCGGTTCGCGGAGCCTGACCGGGTCGTCGCGGAACGACTGCACGACACGATCGGTGTATTCCGGCGGGCAAACCGGGCCGTACTTCCGCTCGAGGATGGCGCGGACGATGCGCTTCGCGTGCTTGCGCAGCAGCGGCCGCTGCTCCTGGCCGAGGTTGTCGAACACCAGGTACGGGGGGTCGCTGTCGCCGGGCTGTAGCGGCGTTTCGTACCCGGTGCCGGCAACCGGACGCGCGCCGAAGCGCTCATAGAACTTCAGCCGAGCCGCGTTCTGCTTGCGCACGGCGGGATCCGGCGACAGCTCCGTGTCGTCCGGCAGGGATTCGAAGAACAGGCCCACGACGTCCAGTTGCAGCGCCTGCTCGCGCACCCGCTGGTACAACGCGCCGCCTATCCCGCCGCCGGTTTCCGCACGCCCGGCAGAGATGTAATCGAGATAGCAGAACTCGAGATCCGGAGCGTGCAGGAGCAGCGCAAAACCCCGCACTGTACCGGCTCCGTCCTCGGCGACCATCAGGATAGAGCGAAAGCGGTATTTCAGCGGATTGGCAAGCCGGGCCGGCAGCTTCGCGATGTCCTTGTCGGTGATCCCGGTGAACTGGACCCGGAGCATGGCTTGCACCTGCGCCACCAGCTGCCGGTTGGCGGGGGTCGTGGCGTCGAAGATCCGGTGGATGCGGAACATCAGGGCGTGGTGACTAGCTTGCCTGTGCCGTCGCTCGCGGGACAGGCCACCGCTACACCGCGCGTTTGAGCAGGCCGGCTTCCTGCGGCAGGGCCGCGTGCAATATGCGCTCGACGACCCGGTCAAAGGTGAGACCGGCCTCGGCGGCCGCCGCCGCGAACCCCGCGTCGGTCGACAGGCAGGGATTGGCGTTCACTTCGAGCACCTGCGGGCGGTCCTGTTCATCCAGCCGCATGTCGACACGGGCGTAGCCGCGCAGGCCGAAGAGATCCCAGCATTCCAGTGCCGTCCGCCGGATCGCGTCCTCAAGCGCCGTAGCGAGGCGCGGGAAGGCCCGCTGCGTCGCGTGGTACTCGTCGGCGGATTCGACCCACTTCGCGGCGTAGCCGACGATCTTCGGCCGTCCGGGGGCATAGCCCACGAACGTCATCTCCGCGATCGGCAGGACCTCGGGCAGGCCGTCGCGCTCGAGCAGCGAGATGTTGAATTCGCGGCCTTCGATATAGCCTTCCGCGAACCACTGCCCGCCGTACTCACGGGCGCGCCTGGCGATGAGCGCACGCGCGGCGGCGCGGCCGAAGACGACCGAGGCGTCGTCGAGGCCGAATGAAGCGTGTTCCCACAGCGACTTCACGATCCAGCGCCGGCGATCGTCGCCGGGGCGTCCAATGCCCGTGAACCAGTCCGGCGTGGCGACGCCGCGGGCCTGCATCCGGCACTTCGCCGCGGTCTTGTGCGAGGTCAGGTGCAGGACGTCGCCGTCGCTGCCAGTGAACGAAATACCCGCACTCCGCAGCAGCTTCGGCACGACGCCGATCAGCTCGGCACGGCCGCCCAGCGACTCGACGAGGTTGAATACGCAGGCTGGCCGGTGGCGGCGCACGGCCTCCAGCCCCGCATCGAGGTCGAGACCGATCGCCTGCACGGCGGCCGGCACCCCGAGCCGTTGCAGCGCTCCGGCGACTTCGCGCACCTGGACGAGCGCGTCGAGCTCGTCGGCGCGCGCATCGGGGGCGATCGCCTCGTGCAGGATGAGCACGGCCACGTCAGGCTGCCAGCGAATCGGCGTGTACGCGGGCGCGGCAGCGGGTCTTCGCCGAGCTCATGATCCCGCCGATCAGCGTCACGTAATCCATGCCGACCTTGGAGGCCATGATCGGCAGGTCCGAATGCTCCGGGTGCAGGCCGGCAAGCGGGTTCACCTCGATGAAGTTCGCCCGCCCCTGCTCATCCAGGCGCACGTCCACGCGGCCGGCATCACGGCAGCCCAGCACCCGCCAGGCGCGCAGCGCAAGGGCTTCCACCTGCCGCCGCAGCCGGTCCTCGGAGAGCAGCCGGTACTCCACCAGCTCCTCGCACTGTTCCTTGTTGCGGTACGAATAGACGTGCGGATCGGCGCCCGGCAGCAACGCGATTTCCAGCGTCGCGATCGCCGAGGCTTTGCGTGCGGTGCCGAGAATCCCGACGGTGAATTCGCGTCCCGGCAGGAAGCGCTCCACCAGCACCGGCTGGCGGTGCCTGGCCAGCAGGTCGCGGCACACCGCCTGCAACTCGCCGGCGTCGTTGACGCGCGAGGCGCTGGACACGCCCTTGCCCGTGCCCTCGGCCACCGGCTTCGCGAACAGCGGGAACGGCAGCTTCACGTTCCGCGCGCCGGTGAGGTCCTGCACGACGGCGAAATCGGGCGTCGCGACACCAGCGGCGCGCACGACGTCTTTCGTCATGCCCTTGTGCAAGGTCAGCGCGCAGACGAGCGGATCGGAGAAACAGTACGGAATCTGCCAGGCGTCGAGCAGCGCCGGTACCTGCGCTTCCCGGCCCCAGCCGTGCATGCCCTCGCAGATGTTGAACACGAGGTCCCAGCGATCGCCCGCGACCAGCCGTTTGGCAAGCTGCTGCAGGTGCCCGATGCGGTCGACTTCGTAGCCGAGCGCGGCCAGTGCTCCGTCGATTGCGTCGATCGTGTCGGCACGGTCGAACTCTGCGGTGTCGTACTCGCTGTAGCCTGCTTCGAGCCAGGCGTCACGCAGGTCGTAAGTAATACCGACCCGCAGGCGCGCGCGCCTCATCACCGGCACTCCGGCGGCGCGGACACGTGGTTCGGCGCGTTTTCCCGGTCCGGGTAGCGGTAGGTCCCGCCGTCATAGCTGTTGAGCAGCAGGTCGCCGCCGTCGTATCCCTGCACGTAATCGGGCGCGATCGGGATCTTGCCGCCGCCCGCCGGTGCGTCGACGACGAAGGTCGGGACGGCGTAGCCTGTCGTGTGCCCGCGGAGGCCACGGATCAGCTCCACGCCCTTCTCGACCGGCGTGCGGAAGTGCGCGGAACCGGAGATCGGGTCGCACTGGTAGAGGTAATACGGTTTTACCCGGATCCTGAGCAGCCCGTGCATCAGCGCGCGCAGGGTCTCGAGCTCGTCGTTCACGCCGCGCAACAGCACCGTCTGACTGCCCAGCGGCACACCCGCGTCCGCCAGCCGACCGCAGGCGTCGGCGACTTCCGGGGTCAGCTCGTCCGGATGGGTGAAATGCAGGCTCATCCAGAGCGGGTGATAACGCTTGAGGATGCGCGTGAGCTGCGGCGTTATCCGCATCGGCTGCACGACCGGCTGCTTGCTCCCGATGCGCAGGAACTCGACGTGCGGAATCTTGCGTAGACGCTTCAGGAGGTACTCGAGGCGGTCGTCGTCGAGCGACAGCGGATCGCCCCCGGAGATCAGCACGTCGCGAACGGCCGGCGTCTGCTCGATATAGGCCAGCGCGGCCTCGATGTCCGTCTTCTTCACGCTGCGCTCGCCGACCGAACCTACCATGCGGGCGCGGGTGCAGTAGCGGCAGTAAACGGAGCAGAAGTTGGTCACCAGCAGGAGCACGCGATCCGGGTAACGGTGCACGAGCCCGGGCACCGGGCTGTGCGTGTCCTCGCCCAACGGATCCTCGTTTTCGCCGCGCGAGACCTCGTACTCGCCGAGGACGGGCACGACCGTGCGCCGCAGCCCCTGCGCCGGGTCGTCGCGCGCGATGAGGCTCGCGTAATAGGGCGTGATACCGACGGGCAGCGCACCCGTATGACGCCTGATTGCCGCGGCCTCGTCCTCTGACAGGACGATCATGCGCTCCAGCTCTGCCAGCGTCCGCACGCGATTGCGGTTCTGCCAGCGCCAGTCGTTCCAGTCGTCCAGGGTGGCGGACGGGTAGAACCGTGCAAGGAACTCCCGGCTACGCGCGGACATGCGAAACCTCGACCGGTCGCGCCTGGCGATGATCGGGTTGAGGGAGTTGGCGGTGGGGACGGGAGGGAAGGAGGAGGCGGCGGCGGGAGAGGAAGATTTACAATTCCCGGCGTCGGGCGGTTCTTCGGCGTAATGCCTGGCGGTTTTCATCTCGGATCCTTTAACGCAGTTGGGCGACCTGCGAGATAAAAACCGACCCGGCCCTTCGAGTCGTGAGGGCGTTGGTACACCCTATTTGCGCGGTAATATATTTCCGGAGGACTAAATGTCAACCGATTTTTTGCAGCGCCGGACGGGTGTCGCAAGAAGGCGTCTGCAGGAGCCATCGCGGCGGGCGCGCCACGGCGGCGGATCCTGGCATCGCCCGGTGCCGGGC
>DATABW010000341.1:0-2649 GCA_036259375.1 Woeseiaceae bacterium | reverse complement strand
CGAGCGGCGGCGGGCCGTCATCGATTGCGTCTGCAAAGTGACGCACCGCACCGGCGTGGAAATGGAGGCACTGACCGGCGCCAGCGTTGCCGCGCTCACGATCTACGACATGTGCAAAGCCCTCTCGCACGACATCACGATCGCGGAAACGCGACTGATGTCGAAGTCGGGCGGCAAGGAGGATTTCCGGCGTGACGCCGACTGAACCGGTATATGGCCTCGTACTGTCCGGCGGCCGGAGCCGCCGCATGGGCCGCGACAAGGCATTGCTGGAGCACAACGGCGAGACGCAGCTCGCGCGCGCGGTGCAACTCCTCGAACGGCATCTGGAGCGCGTGTTCGTCTCCGTGCGGCCGGACCAGGCCCCTGATCCCGAACGCGCGCGTTTTGAACAGGTCGTCGACCGGTACCGCGACATCGGGCCGGCAGCGGGCATCTTATCCGCACTGGAAGCCCATCCCCGCGCCGCGTGGCTGGTGCTCGCCTGCGACTTGCCGCGCGTGAACGACGAAACGATCGCGGTGCTCCTTCGGCAGCGAAGCAAGCAGCCGTTCACCGCGTTCCGCAGCAGTCGTGACGATCTGCCCGAACCGCTGTGCGCCGTCTATCGTCCCCAGGCGCGCGAGCTCGTCGCCGCCTTCATCCGGGACGGCCTCGTATGCCCGCGCAAGATGCTCATCCGCTCCGACACCCGCCTGCTCGACCTGCCCGATCCAAAGGCCCTGGACAACGTCAATACGCCCGAGGACCTGGAGCGCGCGGGCTTTCGCGCCGCGTCATGAGCAAGACCCTGACCGTGCGCTACTTCGCCGGGTTTCGCGAGCACGCCGGCCTGGACCGGGAAACCGTTTCGCTGGACGCCGCCACCGCCCGGGACGTATTCGAGCAGCTCAAACAGCGGCATGGGTCGCCGGAGCCGCTGGCACACTGCAAGGTCGCGATCAACGACGAGATGGCTGACTGGAGCTCCCCGGTCGAAGACGGCGACACGATCCTGCTGTTCCCGCCGGTAGCGGGCGGCTGACATGATGCAGATTACCCGCCAGGCCATCCGGCCCGACGAGTTGCGCGCCCGGTTGAACGATCCGGCTGCAGGCGCCTATGCGTCGTTCGAAGGCTGGATCCGCAACGAGAACGAGGGCCACGACGTCCTCCGTCTCGAGTACGAAGTGTACGAGCCGCTTGCCGTCACCGAAGGCGAGAAGGTCATCGCCGAGGCGCGCGCGAAGTTTCCCATCCTGCACGCCGACTGCGTGCACCGCTCCGGCCTGCTCGAGATTGGCGAGTGCGCCGTCTGGGTCGGCGTCTCGTCGGGTCACCGCGATGAAGCGTTCCTCGCCTGCCGCTACATCATCGACCAGGTGAAGGTGCGCTTGCCGATCTGGAAAAAAGAGCATTACGCCGACGGCCACTCGGGTTGGGTGAACTGCGAGCGCTGCGCGACACACGGGAATGGGTAAGTTTCAGGGAAGCCTCGCCAGGTCTTCTGCGCGGTCGATGTCCACCGCCGCGGGTTCGAAGGTGAGCGTGAGCACCTGGGCGGCGGCTGCGGCAAGGACCTGCCGGGCGCCCCGGTCGCCCTCGAGCGCCGCCAGGGCCGGGAAGTAGCGGGCCGGGAACAGCACCGGGGGGCCGGCCACGTCCGCGAAGGTGGTGGCGACGATGTGCCGGGGTGACCCGTTCCAGGCGGCGATCAGCGCTTCAAGATGCTCCCGGGTGATGAGTGGCTGATCCGCGAGCAGCAGGAGGAGGGCGTCCGCGCTCGCGGCCACGGCCCGGGTGCCGGCGGCGATGGAGCTGCCGATGCCGGATCGCCACTCCTCGTTTCGCAGCAGGAAGCCTTCGAGCGGCATGCAGGCTTCGAACACCGCGCGCCAATCGCTGCCGGTGACGAGCAGGGTGCGGGGACCGCAAACGGATTCCGCCAGCCGCACGGCTCGCGCGACGAGCGGCGTACCCTGGTACGCCTGGAGCTGCTTCTTGCCGCCGAACCGGCTGCCGCCACCGGCGGCGAGGACGAGGGCAAACAGCTTTTCGTCATGCATGGGCATCACGCTATCGAACTCCGGAATCCGGAGTGTCCCCGGTGATGCGTCGCGGCGCAACGGCTGGACCGGGTTCGCGAAAAACCCTACCGGTACTTGCCCTGCCGCCGCGTTCTGTGTATCTGTGTCTTGCAGGAGCTACACAGGGATGCGGCATTGCACGTCATAAAATCGATCGAGGATGCAAAGGCACTGGAGGGCCGTGAAGTCGGCTTGTCCGACTGGATCGAGATCGACCAGAACCGCATCGATAAATTCGCGGAGGCCACCGGGGACTACCAGTGGATCCACGTCGACACGGAGCGTGCCGCGCGCGAACTGCCGAACGGCAGGACTATCGCGCACGGTTACCTGACGCTCGCGCTCATTCCCGCACTGACCGGGCAGTTCGTGCGGGTCGAGAACCTCGCCCGCGCGCTGAACTTCGGCTGCAACAAGGTCCGCTTTTATACCATGGTGCCGGTCGGCAGCCGGGTGCGCGGGCGCGCCATCGTCAAGCAGGCGCGGCAGCGCGCGGGCGCTTTGCACCTGTTGTCGGAAGTGACGATAGAGGTCGAAGGCGAAAAGAAACCAGCGTGCGTGGCGGAGACCCTCGGAATGTATT
>DATABW010000340.1:0-4619 GCA_036259375.1 Woeseiaceae bacterium | reverse complement strand
GGAACTTGATGGACTTCACGCCGGAAGGCAGGCCGGACTACGACACGCCACCCCAGCGGTTCACGTCGGAGTTCCTGGAAAAGAATTACACCGAAAAGGGGATTTAGCTGCTCGCAGAAAATCGCGATCCCTCCGCCGCCTGCATCCTCGGCTTTTTCCCACCCTAATATGTTAGGCGCTCCGATACCGGCCTGAGAGACTGCTCGATAGCGGGCGCTCCGTGGAGGTAATTACCCGCCGAAGCGACTTAAGTTGCTCCACCCGCCAAGATGCGAGTCTGGCGGTCGATCCTGCGCCCAGGAGGCTATGCGCAAGTATGGTTGCGCATAAGAGCCGCCTCGAGGGCAACACCTACTGTCGAGCACACGCGGGCCGCTGTAATTTGACGAGGTTTCGGCTGCCCCCGAACCTCGCGCGCCGCGCGCTTTCTTCCCGGATCGAGAGCTCCAGTCGACCTCCAACACCACTTTGTGAGAGCGCCTGAATCGCCTTCTATTACTTGGCGATACACTGGCGACTGAAGACTCGGCGCATATTCAGGGGAACCGTTGGAACGTACATCCGCATTGCGGCAGGAAGCGCGCGCGCTGTTCGCGATCAGCATTCCCCTGATGGCTGCCTATCTCGCCGAGATGGGCATGATGATCACCGACATGATCATTGTGGGGCGGCTCGGCAGCGCCGAGCTCGCCGCTGTCGGACTGACAGCGGACTGGTTCTACGTGCTGCTGCTGATCGGCATGGGCACTGTCTCAATCGTGGGCGTCCTCGCCGCCCAGAGCCTAGGGTCGGGCGACCGGCGCGGGGCGGCCGATGCCGTCGGCCAGGGCATGATCGCGGCATCCATCATGAGCGTCCCGGTCATGATGGCGGTGTGGTATCTCGGCCCCGCGCTCGAGCTGGCGCGGCTGGACGCGGAGATCGTGCGCCTCGTGACCGACTACTCCCGGCCGCTGACCTTTGGCGTGCTGCCGGTCCTGTGGTTCACCGTGCTGCGCAACTACGTGGCAGCGCTCGCCCGCGCATCCATGGTCATGCTGATCATGGCGGCGGCGCTGTTCCTCAACCTCGCGCTCAACTACACCCTCGTGTACGGCAAGTTCGGTGTCCCCGCGTTCGGCGTGACCGGCGCGGGCATCGGGACGAGCGTCGTCAACTGGCTGGTGTTCGCGGCACTGGCCGCGCGCCTGCTGCTCGCGCCGCATTTCAGGGACTTCAGGCCTAGGCTCGTCCCGGGTGCCGTCGACGCGCAGGTGCTGCGGGACATTTTCCGCCTTGGGCTGCCGGTCACGGGCGCACAGCTACTCGCCGGCGGCATGTTCACGTTTGCTGCCGTATTGGTCGGGCTGTTAAGCCCGGACGTGCTTGCTGCGCAGCAGGTCGTGTACACCGTCATCTATGTGGCGTTGAGCGCATCCCTTGCGGTCGGCGATGCCGTCCGGGTGCGGGTGGCATATGGTATCGGGTCCGGTTCGCCGGCCGGGGCGTGGGACGCGGCGATGATCGGCTGCGCCATGGCTGCGGTCATCACGGCAACGGCATCCGGCGCCTTGTGGCTGTTCCCCGATGTGATCGTCAGCATTTTCCTCGACACCGCCGAAGCGGCAAATGCCGGCGTCCTCCTGATCGCGGTCAGCCTGTCGATATACGCAGGCGTGTTCCAGCTGATTGACGGCGTGTTAATCGTGCTTGCGAATGCATTGCGCGGCCTGCGGGACACGCGGTCGCCAATGTGGATCATGCTGGCCGGATACTGGCTCGTCGGCATCGGAACGGGCGCCCTGCTGTGCTTCCCGCTCGGCTATGGCGCGGCCGGGCTGTGGTGGGGCCTGATCCTGGGGGTGGTCGCCGCCATTGCGCTGATGGCAAGCCGGTTTCGACGCCGCATGGCGGAGGCTGAGCTGCATGTGAAGTGCAGCAAGCCTTCTCGCTCTGACACCTTGCAAGATTCGTTCGCACGAGCTTCTCGGGAGCCTTGACGAACCCTTGCAGAAGCATCGAGACGAAGGGGGGTCCCGAGGGAAACGCCCGGTTATCTCTCTTGTTTGGCGAACGGAATGCGCTGCAGCGCAATCTGCCCGTTGCTCATCACCAGGAGCACGTCCTGCAAGGCGGCGATATCCGTGAGGGGGTTCGCGGGAACCAGGATCATGTCGGCTTCGAAGCCCTCGGCAATGCGTCCTGTGGTCTCCTCCAGGCGCAGGAGCTCGGCCGATACGGTCGTTGCCGATTGCAGCGCCTCGAAGTTGCTCATGCCCATGCGGACGAAGTGCGCCACTTCGAGTGAAATGCGATTGATGGACTCGCTCTCGTAGTAGTTGTCCGCGCCGGTCGCGATCTTCACACCTAACCGGCGCGCCGCTTTGAAGGTTTTCTCGAGCTGCGGCACCATGTGCTTGCCGCGCAGACGCAGCACGTAGTCGTACTTCGGTTCGTTCATCTCGTCCATCGTGATGTACGTCGGTACCAGCCACGTGCCGCGTTCTTTCATCAGCCGGAGCGTCTCTTCCTGCAGATAGGTGCCATGCTCGATGCTGCGTGCACCTGCGAGTACCGCCGCCCTCGCCCCTTCGTCGCCATGTGCATGAGCCAGTACAGGGATATCGTGCTTCGCGGCTTCCTCGACGATGACGCGCAGCTGCCGCTCGGTATATACCTGCTCCCTGGGGTCGGTGTCGGGCCTGCCGGCGCGTTCCGTGCCGCGGGTCTTTATTACATCCACGCCACGGTCAGCGTTGATGCGGACAAGAAGACGCAGTGCCTCGTCGGACGTGACCCCGCCCGCGAGGTCGGCAAGCCGCGGATCGTCCAGAATGTCGTCGCCGATGTCGGGCGTGACGAAAATGCCCGCGGCCGACACATCGGGCCCGGGAAGTTTGCCGGCACGCACCAGCTCTCTCAGGCCGACGTCGCTGAAACCGTCCACGCCCGCCGTCCTGACGGTGGTAACGCCCGATTCGAGGGCGCGGCGGGCGCGATCCAGGCTGTCGAGGTGTGTGTGCACGTCAAAGAGTCCCGGCAGCAGGAAGTAGCCTTCGCAATCGATTACGACGTAGCCATCGCTGAGCGGCGTGCCCCCGCTTACGGTTTCTTCCGCGATGCGCTCGATTTTGCCGTTCCTGACGAACACGGAGGTGTTCGTCAGGATGCGATCTTCGAACCCGTTGAACACGTTGACATTGGTCAGCACATAGTCGGCGCCGTGTGCCGGCAAGAACGGCGCCGCCAAAGACAACAAAAGGATGGCGAGGCGGAAGCAGACTTTCTTCAAGGCAGTGCGCACAAGAGGTCTGGAAGGCGGGGTAATCGAGCAATAGCGATCGAGCGACTGATCCGCGATCGGTGAGGTATCTGCGCTAGTCGGCGGCGAAACAGTAAAACAGGCCGTCGCCACCGGTATCGATCAGCGCTTCCTGGCTGCAGCCGCGTGACGGGTGCGCCTCATTCCACGGGCTGCCGGGCGTCGTGAACCGGAACCGGTCGTGGTGCCCTACCATCGCGGCACCTTCGTCGCCGCTGGTCCAGTTGCCGCAGGTTCTGTCGTCGCCCCGCGGAAACGCGGTGCCGTCGAGCCGCGTGCCAGTCAGGATGTCGTGCCGGTTCGGCGAATCGTTCATCGCACCGGAATTGACCGTGTCGCCATTCTCGTCGAGGGCGAACTCGTAGCGGATGTTCGCATTGTTGTAGTGCAGATCGTCGATATCGGCGCCGATAACCTCACCGTTGGCGTTCGCCCACGGTCCGTTGCCAATCCTGTCGCGCGCGTTGACCGCTGCCTGGTCGCCGGTGGCTTGCGTGCTGAGGTAGGCGCGCCACGTCCGGTGGCCTGCGCCCGCGTCGTCGGCGAGTGCCTGGCAATGCGCGTCGGCGCCGGCCAGGCCGCCGAGATCGCCGCCGTTGCCAAGCCCTTCACTCGTGATGAAAAAGCCCATTTCAGGTTTTTCGACACTCTCTTGTGCAAAGAGAACAGCCGGCAACGTCATCAATGCAACGACCACGGTACGGGAGAGCCGTCTTAATAGTGTCACGTCATCGTCCTGGGTTTCCGGTGGGCACATCGGAGAATATCACACGACGTTCGGCACCGGCTGCCCGGGTAAAGCCGCTCGTTCAAGGAGCCGCAACGTCGGACACCCTCTCAACACGATGGATGACGTACCGATCCCCAGGTCTTCGCCGTGACGGTCAGTTCAGCGCGATGCGGCTTGCGGGCATTCTGCACGCCCGGTCACGTCGGCGACGTCGGCTTCCTGCTCCCGGGCGAGGCCACCGAGATTGACCAGGTCGTAGGCGATCGACGATTGCCATCCAGGCTGCTCACCGATCTCGACGGATTGCTGGAGGCACAGCTCCGCCTCGTCCGTATCGCCGACCAGGAGCGCGATTGCGCCGAGGTTGCCGATGGCCAACGACTGTCGGCGGCCAGCGCCGCGATCGCGGGCAGAGCTGCAGGATTCCTTTATTATCCGCGGCATGCATTTTCTGTTTCTGGGCCTGGTGCTGCTCGGTCTGGTCTTCGGACCGGGGCTGTGGGTGAAACGCGTGCTCGCGAAGTACTCTGAGCCCGCCGATCGCTACGAAACCACCGGCGGCGAATTGGCACGCTACCTGCTCGACCA
>DATABW010000339.1:0-5171 GCA_036259375.1 Woeseiaceae bacterium | reverse complement strand
CGGTTTCGTGAACGGCATGTTCGTCGTACCGCTCGCGGTCGGCATCTGGCGTACCTTCCGCCTGTCGTTCGACGTGCAGTTCCCGCGGCAGATCGTGTTCTATTCGTTCGCGCTCGCGGCAATCGGCATCTACGTCGTGCTGACGGTGATGGGGCATTACTACGTCACCACCTACGGCGGTTCGTGGAGCGAGGTCGCCGGCGTCGTTTTCATCGTTGCCGCGGTCGCGCTGGTCGCGGTGCTCGCCGTCTCGCCGTCAACGCGCGCGCGGGTGCGTGTCTTCCTGATGAAGACGTTCTTCCAGTACAAGTACGACTACCGGCGCGAGTGGCTGCGGTTTATCGGTACCTTGACGGAGTCGGGGCTCGACAACGTGCCGGCCACGTCGATCCGCGCGGTGGCGCAGATCGTCAACAGTCCCGGCGGTATCGTGTGGGTGCGGGAGCGGTATGGCGAGCCGTACCTGCCGATCGCCTCGTGGCGCAGCGAGATTCCGACCGTAGCGCCTGTCGACGAACGCTCGAGTCTCGTGCGTTTTTTGCAGGATCGGCAGTGGACCATCGATCTCGAGGAGATGGCGCACGACCCGATGCGTTACGAGGACCTGCAACTGGACCCGTGGCTGGCCGCGGCGCGCGAATGGTGGCTGATCGTGCCGCTGTTGCTGGGTGACGAGCTCTCGGGCTTCATCCTGTTGCAGAAGCCGGCCGTGGTGCCGGCGCTCAATTTCGAGGACCATGATCTTTTGCGCACGGTCGGGCGGCACGTGGCCACGCACATCAGCCAGGCGGAGGCGGACCGGCGGCTCGCGGAGAGCCGGCAGTTCGGGGCCTACAACCGGCTGACGGCGTTCTTGATGCACGATCTCAGCAACCTGGTGGCGCAGCAGTCGCTGGTCGTCAAGAACGCGGAGCGGTTCCGGCAGAACCCGAAGTTCGTCGACGATGCCATCGCGACCATCGCGCATTCGGTCTCGCGGATGAAGCGGCTGATGGAGCAGCTCGCGAGCCGCTCGAAAGAGCCGGTGCGGAGACCGACGGACCTTTGCGAGGCCTTACGGCAGGCGGTGGAGCGCAGCAGCCAGCGGCAGCCGGTGCCGGAGCTTCAGGTCACGGACGTGCCGATGACCGTGTACGCCGACGCGGACCGCCTCACGACGGTGTTCGAGCACCTCGTCCGTAACGCACAGGATGCGACGGACAACGACGGCCGGATCGCCGTGGCCGTGGCACCGGAGGACGGCGTCGCCCACGTGACGATCGCCGACACCGGCTGCGGCATGACCGCCGAATTCATCCGCGAACGCCTGTTCCGCCCCTTCGACAGCACCAAGGGCTCCGAGGCCATGGGCATCGGCGCCTACCAGGCCCGCGAATACATCCGCACCCTGGGCGGCCAGCTCGAAATCAGCTCCCGCCCCGGCGCCGGCACCACCTGGTCCATCCGGCTGCCCACTGGCGGGGTCGGACCAACCTAACGGCCGGAATCTACTGAAGAATCGCCCGATTTTGCAGCTGCGATCTCCCTTAATGCTCGCATTTCGCCGCCAAAAAGCGCGTTTAAGCCAGCACTCAAAATGCGTCATTTTGCCGCGCAAATGGCCCGGTTAAGGCGCATACGGGGCGATTTACGGGCGCATTCCGCTTCCCGAACAACCAGGTGCGAAGGTCCGACCCCATCACATCGCGGACTGTGACGGGGCCACTGCCGCTGCGGGCGAGGGCGTGGCAGTATTCGCCTCGTGAACGACACTCCGCGCAAACTTCTTATCGTCGAGGACGATCCCGGGCTGCAGAGCCAGCTCAAGTGGTGTTTCGAGGATTACGAGGTGTTGACCGCGGGTGACCGGGCGTCGGCGATCGCCGAGCTGCGTCGCCATGAGCCCCCGGTCGTCCTGCAGGATCTCGGGCTGCCGCCGGACGCCGAGGGCGTCACCGAGGGCTTGGGGTGCCTGGAGGAGATCGTCAGCCTCGCGCCGCACACCAAGGTCATCGTCGTTACCGGCCACGGCGACCTCGAGAACGCCGTCAAGGCCATCGGCCTCGGCGCCTACGATTTCTACCAGAAGCCGGTCGACACCGACACGCTGCAACTGCTGGTCGAGCGCGCCTTCCACATTTACGAGCTGGAAGCGGAGAATCGCCGCCTCGTCGCCGACCAGGGTATCTCGCCGCTCGACGGCATCGTTGCCGCCAGCGAAGGCATGCTGCAGGTCTGCCGCATGATCGAGAAGGTCGCGCCGACAGACGTCACCGTCCTCCTGCTCGGCGAGAGCGGCACGGGCAAGGAGCTTCTGAGCCGCGCACTGCATTCGCTCAGCACCCGCAAGGAGGAGCGCTTCGTCGCCATCAACTGCGCAGCCATCCCCGAGAACCTGCTGGAGTCCGAGCTCTTCGGCCACGAAAAAGGCGCCTTCACCGGCGCGGTCAAGACGACGCCGGGCAAGGTCGAAGTCGCGCACCGCGGCACGCTGTTCCTGGATGAGATCGGCGACATGCCGCTGCCACTGCAGGCCAAGCTCCTGCGCTTCCTGCAGGAGCGCGTGGTGGAGCGCGTCGGCGGCCGCGAGGAAATCCCGGTCGACGTGCGCGTCGTCTGCGCCACCAACCAGAACCTGACCAACCTGATCGAGGAAAACCGCTTCCGCGAGGACCTCTACTACCGCATCAGCGAGATCACCGTGAATATCCCGCCCCTGCGCGAGCGCGAGGGCGGGCGGCTGATCCTCGCACGCAAGATCCTCGAGCGCTTCGCGAAGCAGCACAAGCGTCCGCTCAAGGGTTTCAGCCAGGACGCGCAGGCTGCCATCCAGAACCATAACTGGCCCGGCAACGTGCGCGAGCTGGAAAACAAGATCAAGAGCGCCGTGATCATGGCCGAAGGCAAACAGGTCACGGCGGCGGACATGGGTCTCAGCGACAAGGCAGCAGCACCGCCCTCGCTGAACCTGCGGGAAGTTCGCCAGGAGGCCGAAACGAAGGCGGTCCGGCTCGCGCTGATCCAGACCTACGGCAACATCTCGCGCGCCGCCGAGCTGCTCGGCATCACGCGCCCGACGTTGTACGACCTCATGGACAAGTACGGGTTGTCGGCGGAGGGGTATTCGCGGACCGCCTCGTAGCGCCGGTGCCGGAGATGCGTTTTTGACCTTTTGCTCCAACATCGGCGCTGCGGCGCCGGGCAAAAGGTCAAAATGCAAGTCCGGCACCGGGGGATTATGTCGCATGGCGTGCACGCGTCACGCTGCGGAAAGCGATACGCATCACGACTTGACAGAAGGTTTTCAACTATACTAGGGGACTCTCGAAGCGGTACGTGACGACCGCTCGAAAGCGGCATCAACAAATAACAACACAGTCCGCGGACTGGGGCATGTTTTTCAAACTGTTCAATAACTACCTGCGGCCGCCCGTGCTGTTGCTGGGGCTCGCCGAAGCCGGCGTGATCTTCGGCGCGGTGTTCGCTGCCGTTGCGCTCCACTTGCAGCAGGATGCGGCCGGGCTCGGCATTTCGTCGCCTGCAATCTGGCCGAAAGCCGCGGTGGTCACCGCGATCGTGTTCATCTCGCTGCTTGCGCTCGGCCTGTACCAGTTCCACCAGCGCCTGTATTTCAAGGACGCGCTCGCGCGCCTGGGCGTCGCCTTCGTGCTTGCAAGCATTCCCATCGCAGCCGTCTGGTACGCGCTGCCCGAGTTCGCGCTCGGCCGTACCGATGCGCAGCTCGCCGTCGTGGTCGCCTTCACGGGGCTCACCAGCGTTCGCCTGTTCTTCATGCGCACCGTCGACGAAAACATCTTTCGGCGGCGCACTCTCGTGTACGGCACCGGCGAAAAAGCCGCCGCGATCCACGACATCCGCCGGCGTGCCGACCGTCGCGGCTTCCAGATCGTCGGCAGCGTCAGCCAGCGCGGCGGCAGGAGCCTCCTCGCGGCCGGCCGCAGCCTCGAGCACGACAAGTCGCTGCTCGACATCGCCCTCGAACGCGACGCCGGCGAAGTCGTCGTCGCCATCGACGACCGGCGAGGCGCCCTGCCGGTCGACGAGCTGCTCGCCTGCAAGGTGCGCGGCATCGACGTCCTGGATCTCGTCGGCTTCCTGGAGCGCGAGACCGGCAAGATCCGCATCGATCTCGTGAACCCGAGCTGGATGATCTTTTCGTCCGGCTTTCGCATCACGGCGTTCCGCCGCTGCACGAAGCGCACGCTGGATCTCGTCGTGAGCCTGCTGGCGTTGTTCGGCGCCTTCCCGTTCATGCTGCTCGCCGCCCTCGCCATCAAGCTCGAGGACGGCCTGTTCGCGCCCGTCCTGTATCGCCAGCGGCGGGTCGGCTTGCACGGCGAGACCTTCAACGTGCTGAAGTTCCGCAGCATGATCGAGTCGGCCGAAGCCGACGGCGCCGCGCGCTGGGCCGAGGAGAACGACGCGCGCATCACGAAAGTCGGCGCGGTGCTGCGCAAGCTGAGGCTCGACGAGCTGCCGCAGATCATCAACGTGCTTCGCGGCGAGATGAGCCTGGTCGGACCGCGCCCGGAGCGCCCCGAGTTCGTGCGCGAGCTGGAGAAGTCGATTCCGTTCTACCCCGAACGGCACACGGTGAAGCCCGGCATCACCGGCTGGGCGCAGCTCCGCTACCAGTACGGGTCGTCCGAGCACGACGCCATCGAAAAGCTGCAATACGACCTCTACTACGTGAAGAACCACAGCCTGATGCTGGACCTGGTCATCATGCTGCAGACCGCCGAAGTGGTGCTGTGGGGCAAGGGCGCGCGCTGATGCGAGCGCGGGTCGCCCGTGAGACGGGCTTCTACGCTACGTCCGCCACCTGCAGGAGCTCGTCCCGGCGGCGACCCGCCCGGTCGACTCGCTCGTACGCCGACTCCGGCTACCGCCGGAGCTCGTGCGCCATCGAAAGGTCGGTGCACCGATGACGGCTACCCTCCCGACCATCGGCTACGGCCTTGCCGGCTTTGCCTTCCTGGCGCTCAGCATCCTGCTCGTCACGAGCTGGCAGGGGCGCCTTCACGGCGCGATCCTTTCGGCGGCCGCGGGCGTGTCGGCGCTCTGGGGATTCCTCCTGGCCGTCGACGTCGCCGATCCCGCGCTCGCCGTCCTGAAGGTTTTCATCGCCGAAACCCTGCGCAACGGCTCCTGGCTCGTGTTCCTCGCCTTGC
>DATABW010000338.1:0-1840 GCA_036259375.1 Woeseiaceae bacterium | reverse complement strand
GGTCGGAATGTTCCGGTAGTCGAGACGGCGGTCCTGCATGCCGCCGTACAGGCGGTCGGCGAGCCGTCGTCCCGCGGCAATGGCCACCGGGGTCAGCGCCGCGCGCCCGGTGATGTCGCCGAGCGCGAAGATGTGCGGCACGTTCGTGGCCTGGTAATCGTCGACCGGCACAAACCCCTGTTCGTCCACGGCAACGCCGGCAGCCGCGAGCTCGAGATAGCCCGAGCTCGGCGCGCGGCCGACCGCCCACAGCACGCCGTCGAACGGGCCGAAACGCCGCTCATCGGCCGCCTGGAGCCAAAGGCCATCCTGCGTCTGCTGCAGCGCCGTCGGCACGACCTGGGTCTCGAGTGCGATGCCGGACGCCTGCATTGTCATCGCCAGCTCCTCACCGAGCATCGCGTCGAAGCTGCGGAGCACGCCGTCCTTGCGCACCAGCACCGTGGTCGCGGAGCCGAGCGCGTTGAAAACACCCGCCAGCTCGACAGACACATACCCGCTGCCGACGATGGCCACGCGCTCCGGCCGCTGCTCGAGCTCGAAAAAGCCGTCCGAGGTGAATCCGCGATCGGCACCGGGGAGGTCCGGCACGACAGGATAGCCGCCGGTGGCGATCACGACCCGTTCGGCGGCAATGCGGCGCCCTTCCACGTCCAGCGTATGCGCGTCAACGAACCGGGCCTTGCCGCGGATCAGGCCCACGCCACGGCGCTCCAGGTTGCCCGCGTAGATGTTGTTGAGGCGGGCGATATAAGCGTCGCGCCGCGCCTTCAGTTGCGCCCAGTCGTGGCCGTTCCGGACCACGTCGAATCCGTAATCGGCGGCATGCTCGAACAGGTGAGCGTGCTCCGATGCATACCACATGATCTTCTTCGGCACGCATCCCACGTTGACGCAGGTGCCGCCGAGCGGCCCCGACTCCACTACGACGGCTTTCGCTCCGTACTCCGCCGCGCGTTGCGCGTGCGCGAGACCGCCGCTGCCGCCGCCGATGACGATCAGGTCAAACTGTACGGTCACTGCTCATTTCCTGAAAAAACATGGGGGTTTGCCCTGGACGGCGGGCAGGCCGGCCGATCGGGCGGCTTGTTGGCGTGTGATAACATTCCGCGGATTACCCTCGATATCTCACCAGTTGGCGAAACCCATGTCCAATCCCCTGCTTGATTGCCAGGCCTTGCCCCGTTTTGCCGAGATCAGGCCGGAGCACGCGCTGCCGGCGCTCACCGAGACGATTGCCGAGCACCGCCGCCGCCTCGCCCGGTTGCTGGACGACCCTGAGGCTCGCGATTTCGAGAGCTTCGTCGTGCCGCTCGAGGAGATGCACCACGAGCTCGCGAGGATCTGGTCGCCGGTCGGCCATTTGCACGCGGTGCTGGAAGATCCTGCCTGGCGTGAAGCGTACAACGATTGCCTGCCCCTGCTGACCGAACATGGCACCGAGCTGGCGCAAAACAAGGCGCTGCAGCAGGTGTTCGAAGACTTGAGCCGGTCGCTGCCGCCCGGAGCGCCGGAAGCGCAGCGGACGCTGGTAGAGAAGGCGTTGCGCGATTTCCGCCTCGGCGGCGTGGCACTGCCGGAGTCGGAAAAGGCTGCATTCAGAGAGGCGATGCAGGAGCTCGCGGCCGTGCAGGCGAAATTCGAGCAGAACCTGCAGGATGCCACGGACAGCTGGTCCTTCCGGACTGACGATGAGGCGTTGCTGCGGGGGTTGCCGGAACAAACCGTGGAACGCGCCAGGGCCGACGCCGCACGGCGCGGCGAAAGCGGCTGGCGGCTCAGCCTCGATTACCCGACCTGGCAGGCAGTCATCACGCACGCGGACGCACGCGAATTGCGC
>DATABW010000337.1:0-3011 GCA_036259375.1 Woeseiaceae bacterium | reverse complement strand
CATCGCGTCGACGAGCTGCTCGATATCTGCTCCGAACTGACGGCAACACCCGCGGCAGCCATGGTATGAGCCTGAGCTTGAGCTTCTTCGTATCGAGCATACTGTCCGCGTACTGGAACGGCGCCGCCACGTATTACCGCGGCCTCGCACGCGCGCTGCACGAGCGAGGGCATCGCCTGCATTTCTACGAGCCGCAGGCATTTGGTCGCCACAAGCACCGCGATTTCGACGAATTGCCCTGGGGCGAGGTCACGGTCTACCAACCGGACGATTGGCAGCAGGTCAAGCAGTGCCTGCGCGACGCCGCGAACAGCGACTTCGTGATCAAAGCGAGCGGCGTGGGGGTCGGCGACGAGATGCTGGAGGCGGAGGTCGCCGCCCTGCACTCGTCCGGTACCGGCACCATCTTCTGGGACGTCGATACACCCGCGACGCTGGCAAGGCTGGAGAGCGACAGCGGCGACAGTCTGCGCGCCCTGCTGCCGGCCTACGACTTCGTGCTTTGCTACGGCGGCGGCGACCGGGTGCGCGCGCGGTACGCGCAGCTCGGCGCCCGGCGCGCCGAAGTCGTGTATAACGCACTCGATCCCACGACGCACTTCCCGGTGGCAAAAGATGAGCGTTTCGAGGGCGATCTCGGATTCCTGGGCAACCGCCTGCCGGATCGCGAGGAACGCGTGCGCGAATTCCTGTTCGATCCCGCCCGGCGGCTTGCTAACCGGCGGTTCGTACTCGGCGGCTCCGGCTGGGATGACGCCACCGGCGAGCTGCCGAACCTGCGTTACGTCGGCCATGTCTACACCACCGACCACAACGCCTTCAACGTGAGTGCAACCGCGGTGATCAACATCAGCCGCAACGACATGGCGCGTGCCGGTTACTCGCCGGCCACACGGCTGTTCGAGGCGGCCGGCTGCGGCGCCTGCCTCATCTCCGACGCATGGGAAGGAATCGGCGCGTTTCTGGAGCCCGGCGAGGAAGTGCTGGTCGCCCGTAACGCGGACGATGTCGCCCGCATCATGGAGGAACTGGAACCGGAGCGAGCCCGGGCAATCGGCCGGCGGGCACGCGAGCGCCTGCTCGGCGAGCACACCTACGCGCACCGTGCGGAGCAGGTCGAGAGACTGCTGAATGGCTCGCTCACTTCCGGGAGCGCTTCGTAACCATGAAGATCGCGATCGTAGGTCTTAGCGTCAGCTCATCCTGGGGCAACGGCCACGCGACGACTTACCGGTCGCTGATCAAGGGACTGCAACGGCGAGGCCACGACGTACTCTTCTACGAGCGCAACGAAACCTGGTACGCGGACAATCGCGACCTCCCGGATTGCGAGTGGCTGCACTTCTACGATTCGGCGGCCTCTCTCCTGCGAGCGCATCGTGACGATCTCGCGAGCGCGGATGCGGTCATCATCGGATCCTACGTTCGCGAATCATCGCTGCTGATCGAAGATTTGCGCCGCTTCGCGCGCGGTCTGCTTGCCTTCTACGACATCGATACGCCGGTGACGATTGCGCAGCTCCGGGAGGACTGCTGCGAGTACCTCGAGCGCAAACAGTTGCCAAAGTTCGACCTGTACCTGAGCTTCTCCGGCGGTACGGTTCTCGATGAACTCAGGGCGCTGGGAGCGCGGCGGCCGGTGGCTCTCTACTGTTCCGTCGACCCGGACCTGCACGGACCGCGTGAAGTCCCGAACGGCATCGATCTGGGCTACCTGGGTACCTGGTCGGAAGACCGCCATCCAGCAGTCAAGCAACTGCTGCTGGAACCGGCGGCGCGCTGGGCCGAGGGCCGCTTCGCCATCGCAGGGCCGCAATACCCGGACGCGGCCGAATGGCCCGGCAACGTGTCTCACGTCGCGCACCTGTCTCCGAACGAGCATGCCGGCTTCTACTGCAGCCAGCGCTTTACCCTGAACGTGACGCGCGCGAACATGCGGCGCATGGGCTATTCACCCAGCGTGCGCCTGTTCGAAGCCGCCTGCTGCGGCACGCCGGTGATTTCCGATTACTGGGAGGGCCTCGACGATTTCTTCCGCGTCGGCGAGGAGATCCTCGTGGCCGCAACCGGCGACGACGTGCTCGGCTTTGTCAAGGAAATGTCCGATGGCGATCGCGCGGCGTTGGCGAAGGCCGCGCGCGAGCGGGTGCTCACCAGCCACACGGGCCTCACGCGCGCCGCCGAGCTCGAGAAGCAACTAGCCTGATACGCCGCCATGATCGAACGAGCCTCAGTCACATCGGAACTCCAGCAATTCGGCGAATGGTTTCACAACCTGCACCTGCCGGGCGGCATCGAAACGGCCCCGGAGCATCCGCTAGGCGATTTTCCGGCGCGCAAATGGCGGCGTGTCGCGGATTCCGTGCCGGCGGATCTGAGCGGCTGGCGCGTCCTCGACATCGGTTGCAACGCGGGCTACTACAGCTTCGCGCTGGCTGCGCGAGGCGCCGAGGTGATCGGCGTCGACATCGATGAACGCTACCTGGCACAGGCCCGCTGGGCGTCCGCGCAGCTCGAGCTCGAGCAGCCGCCGCAGTTTCGCCAGCTCTCCGTTTATCGCCTGTCCGAGCTCGGCAGCGGCTTCGACCTCATCTGGTTCATGGGGGTGGCCTATCACCTCCGGCACCCGCTCCTGGCGCTCGACATCGTTCGCTCGCTGTCTCCGCGTTACCTGATGTTCCAGACGATGACTTTTCCCGACGCGCCGCCCTGCGACGTGCCCGAGGATTTCCCGCTCATGGAGCGCGACAGGCTCGCTGCTCCGGGATGGCCGAAGATGGCCTTCATCGAGCGCCGGCTGGCGGCGGACGGCACCAACTGGTGGGCGCCCAACGACGCCTGCGCGCGGGCGATGCTCCGAAGCAGCGGGTTCGAGGTGCTGGAATGCCCTGAACACGAAACGTACTGGTGCCGCGCCGGCGCGGTCGACGGCGCCGTGACCGGGGAACTGGGCGAGGTCTTCCGCGCGCCGTCTCCCTGATGCCGCCGCCGACCCGCTCGTTAGGCCGCGC
>DATABW010000336.1:0-2874 GCA_036259375.1 Woeseiaceae bacterium | reverse complement strand
AAAATTTCATTATTCCAGGAGAACTGTATGAAGATCTTTGCATTCTTGACCGCGACCCTGCTGTTCCTGTCCGGCTGCCAGACGTTGCGGGATATCGAGAACCCGCTGGCGACCGCTTACAGCGGATTTGACGCGGACGGGGACGGCGTTATCAGCCAGCAGGAAGCGCAGGCCTCGCCCAACCTGGCGGAGAATTTCGATCGGATCGACACCAACAGGAGCGGCGGGATCGATGACAAGGAGTACCAGGCGGCGAACATGCACATCGGCGACCTTCAGTTCGAACAGGTAGACGTAAACGAGGACGGCGTCCTCAGCGAGCGTGAGGCGGCAGCGATGCCGGTATCTCTCCGGGAAGCTTTCGGCGACATCGACACCGATGGCGACAATAACGTCAGCCCGCAGGAGTACGAGGCCGCGACGACCAACCTGCTGGCCGGTCTGGATTTTTCCGAGCTCGACGCGGATGGTGACGGCGTGATCGGGGAAGAGGAAGCGAAAAAGATGCCGCCCCTTTCCGAAGCCTTTCACCGGGTCGATTCGGATGCCGACAACCTCATCAGTGAGAAGGAATTCGTAACCGCGCAGCGGTAAGCTTCCGACTCGTCCGAAGAACCGATGCGGTTCGCTGGCGGTGCCACGCCAGCGGCCGCATTTTTTATCCCCTCCTCGCGAAGTTCTGCTAGCGCGACTCGTTCGTCACCTGTCTTTCGACAGCGTCGGCGAAGCGCCGGTTGCCGCGACGAATTCACCCCGGAAGCAGGCCGCCGTTTGTCCGGCATGCTCGATAACGGAGGAGACGGTGATCCTCGCCCGCCCCCTGCGCGCGAGGGTGCGCTGGAATCTCTCCCAGTGTTCGGGACTGGTAAGTGAGGCACGCGCGATGAATTGGCCGCGGATGGGCAGCCGATAGTCCATCGTGTTGCGCTGGATGACCAGCCGGTGCGTTGTGCGCGCATCGCCGAGCCTGACGTGCAGCAGTGACCATGCCGCGAGTATCGCCAGGGCCGATACACTGCCGCCGAACGCCGTCTCGCGATGGTTGATATTCGGCCCCAGCGGCGCAGCCAGAACCGCTTCACCGTCTTCGGCGTTCAGCACGGTCAGCTGCATGGCACGCGAGAGCGGAATGTGCTCGTGCAGGTAATGCTCCAGCTCGGCAGGTGACACGCCCGGATTCCTCAGCCCTGGCCCCGGTTCGGCGCGTGCTCGACGATCAGTACGAGACCTTCCACGTCGGCTACAACCAGCTCATCCCCCGCCCGGTGAAGCGTTCCGTCTCGCGATCGCGCTTTCCACGTCTCTCCTGCGAGGGATACCCGGCCCCGGCTGCCCGTGGAAGCGCTGACGAAATCCTCGATCACCCGAACCTTCCGTCCGACGTCGCTGACGCGGTTGTCGTGCGGATTTCTTTTCGTCGCCCGCTCGTCGGATACCGCCAGCAGCACGTCCCCGATCAGGAAATGCAGCACGAACAGTCCCAGGACCGACAGGGCGACGATACGAAAAAGCCCATCTGCGAGCAGCGCAAACACGACCGCGGCAACAAGACCTGCGTAAAAGGCGATAACGCCCGTTTCGGACCGGCCCTGCGAGCTGGTCCGTTTGCCGCTCACCGGTGGCGTTCACCGGCAAAGGCGCTGAGGCACCCGAGCCCGATGAAGGAGCTGGCGGCAAAATAGCGCCCGATCGCCCGTACGCCCTGTAGCCGGCCCACCACCGGAGCCAACGCGCCTGCAGCGAGGACATAGATGCAGTCGGTCACCGCGGCGATGGCGACGAAAAGCGTGCCGAGCAGCGCGCTCTGCGCCATCGGATCAGCGCCTGCGCTCATGAACTGCGGCAGGAATGCAGCGAAGAACACGGCCGTTTTCGGATTCAGCAGGGCAACGATGAAACCGTCGCGAAAGATGCCGGCGGGCCGGTGCCGCTGCCCTTTGCCCTGCCCCAATGTCGTTGCTGCTGCAGGTTCGCGCAGCATCCGGATGCCGAGCCAGACCAGGTAGGCCGCGCCGGCGTATTTCACGACCGTGAATGCGAGCGAGGAGACTGCGAACAGTGCGGCGAGGCCGAACGAGGCGCCGAGCGCGTTGCCTAAGTTACCCAGGGCTACCCCGCCCACCGACGCCAGGCCGGCCGCCCGGCCATCCCGGAGACTGCGGGTCACGATGTAGAGCACACCGGGTCCGGGCGTCACGGCGAGAACAACGCCGGCGGCGAGAAACGCCGACAGCAAGGGCAATGGAGGCAAGAGGTCGTCCAACGATCAGGCTCCCTTGAAACGCCTTCTAAGGGCGCGGCCGTCGAAGTGCTGCACGGGGACGGACTCCAGGTCTATGGCGTCGAGGCAGCGAATATTGACGGCCGCCATCGGGCTGCCTTCCGGATCGGTCCCCTCCCCGAAAGGATGAATGCCACAGGTGCGGCAGAAATGGTGCTGGATGGCATGCCGGTTGAAAGTGTAGGTGCCCAGGGCCTCTTCCGACGTGAGCAAGCGGAACTGCTCCCGCGGCACGAACCACAGCAGCGATCCTTTCCGCGAACATATCGAGCAATTGCACGCCATCGCGCCGGTAAGCTCTCCATCCACTTCGAAAGCGATATCGCCGCAGTGGCAACTTCCTTTGTAGGTCATGTCCGTCCCCTTCACAGCATCCGCGGAATCTGTGACGAGTGATGATGAAGGATCGGCGCCGGCCTTGCGAGGTCGAGAACGAAACTGAAGCGCGCTTCGAAATCCAGCGGCTCGTCCTCGACCGCGAAGCGCCAGCGGTAAATACCGGACAGCGCGTAAAGCGTGCCGCCGAGCTGGCTGATCACGCGTGGCTTCTCGTGCAGCGACAGGGTGAGCCCGTCCCGGTTGCAAAGGTTTTC
>DATABW010000335.1:0-4990 GCA_036259375.1 Woeseiaceae bacterium | reverse complement strand
ACGGCCGCAAGATGAGCAAGAGCTACAACAACACCATTCCGGTGTTCGCCGACGAGTCCTGCCAGCACCGCCGTCTTTTCGCTGATCTCCGGATCCGGCGGCACGAACAGTTCGCCGTAGTGATGGTTGAAGCGCTGCGCGATGTCCCGCGCCATCTCCACGTGCTGCTTCTGGTCGCGTCCGACCGGCACCTTGGTCGCCTTGAACATCAGGATGTCGGCCGCCATCAGGATCGGATAGCTGTACAGCGCCATCGAGATCCCCTTGTCCGGATCGCTGTTGCCGCTTTCCTCGTTCGCCTGCACCATCGCCTTGTAGGAGTGGGCACGATTCATGAGGCCCTTCGCCGTCATGCTCGTCAGTATCCAGGTGAGCTCCGTGATCTCCGGGATGTCCGACTGCCGGTAGAAGACGGCGTTCTCGGTATCGAGACCCAGCGCCAGCCAGGCCGCGGCGATCTCGAGAGTGGATCGCTGGATCTTCAGCGGATCCTCGGCTTTCGCCAGCGCGTGGAAATCGGCGAGGAAGTAATAGTTCTGTTTGGAGCGGTCCTTGCTGGCGGCGATGCCGGGCCGGATCGCCCCGACATAGTTGCCTATATGCGGCGTGCCGGTCGTGGTTATCCCGGTCAGGTAGATGTCCTGGTTCATCGCTGGAGGACCTAGTAGCCGGCGGCCTGCCCGTCCTTGCGCGATTCGGAGGCGCCGTAATACACCCCCTGCTCGTGGTCGCGGCGGATGGCCTGGTAACCCCCGTAACTGGTGGGGTCAGTCGCGACATTGTGCCCGCGATCCCGCAGTTCCTCGCGGACGGCTTCGGCAATGCCACTCTCCAGGTAGACGGTTCCGCCGTCCGTCATCACCTCGTCGGTCGGCTGCGAGGAGCCGGTATGCCGGATGCGGGGCGCGTCGCCGGCTTCCTGCAGGTTCATGCCGAAGTCGATCATATTGACGAGGATCTGCACGTGACCTTGCGGCTGCATCGCTCCGCCCATGACGCCGAACGACATGTACGGTTTCCCGTCTTTCATGACGAACGCGGGAATGATCGTGTGGAAAGGGCGCTTGCCGGGCTCGAACACGTTGGCATGACCTGCCTTGAGGCTGAAGAGTGCGCCGCGGTTCTGCAACGAAAAACCGAGATCGCCCGGCGTCATGCCGGATCCCATCCCGCCGTAGTTGCTCTGGATGAGGGACACCATGTTCCCGTTCCTGTCCGCGACGGTGAGATAGATCGTGTCGCCGCTCTCGAGCGCCGCGTCACCGGCCGGATACGTCTCCGCCGCACGATCCGCGCGAATCAATTCACGTCGCCTGTCGGCATAGGATTTCGACAGGAGCATTTCGAGCGGCGCATCGTAGTAGTCCGGATCGGCATAGAATTTTGCGCGATCCTCGTACACCAGCTTCTTCGCTTCGACGAAGGTATGGATGTAATCGGCGCTGCCGAAGCCCATCTCGCGCAGGTCGAAGCCTTCGAGGATGTTCAGCATCTGCAGGGCGGCGACGCCTTGTGTATTCGGCGGCAGCTCGAAGACCTCGAAGCCGCGGTAGTTTGTCGACAGGGGCTCGACCCATTCGGACTCGTGCTGCGCCAGGTCCTCATAGGCCAGGAAGCCGCCGTGTTCGGCCATGTAGGCGGCGATGTCGCGGGCAATGTCGCCTTTGTAGAAGGCGTCACGGCCGCCTGCGGCGATTTTCTCGTAGGTGGCGGCGAGCCGCGGGTTGCGAAAGATATCCCCCTTTTCCGGTGCTTCACCGCCGGGCAGGAAGGTCTCACTGAAGCCGGGATAATCTTTACGCGTCTCCGCGTTCAGCGCCCAGTAATGCGCGATGACCTCCGAGACCGGGAATCCTTCCCGCGCATACGCGATTGCCGGCGCAAGAATCGCTTCCATGGGCAGCCGCCCTTAGCGCGAGTGCAGTTCGAACCAGCCGTCAACGGCGCCGGGGACACTCACCGACAGTGGTCCGAGATAGGGGACCTGGGTCAATCCCTGCTCCCGGAAATATTGCAGGGACAAGGATTCCGGCGAGCGACCCGAGGCGTTCAGGCCCGCCAGTTCCTTCTTTTCGGCATCCCAGACGATGGCGAACAGGTCGCCGCCGATGCCGTTTCCCGTGGGTTCCATCAGCCCCAGGGCCGCATTGGCAGCGATGGCCGCGTCGACGGCGCTGCCGCCCGCCTGCAGGATGTCGAGCGCGACCTGTGTCGCCAGCGGCTGGCTCGTCGCCGCCATGCCTTGCGTCGCGATGACCTCCGAGCGCGATGCGAAGGGTTCCCCGGTAACCCGGTCGTAGCCCGTTGCCGTGATGCTAGCCATGGCCGCCAGCAACACCGTCGCCGTTCGTGTCATGCATCTCTCCGCCCGCCCGAAAGCCCTGAATGATGCCTAGTTTCCAGGGTGATTGAAACCGCGGCCGCACGAGCTCACGAGACTCGCCGCCGTGGACTCGCCGATGCCGACGGGCAGGGGTTATGATGGCACGATGACAAGCACGACCTACCTCGATCCCGCGGTGCTCGGCAACCTCTATCCGGATCACGTGCAGGAAATGCAGGCCCGCCACGACCGGGCTCTCGAACAGGCCGGCGCGGGCCACGCCGTCATCTTTTCGGGCGCGGCCGAGCCGGTTTTCCTCGACGACTCGCATTACCCGTTCAAAGCCAATCCGCACTTCGTAAGCTGGCTGCCGCTCACCGATACGCCGCTCTCGTACATCGTCTACACCCCCGGGGAGACCCCGCGGCTCGTGTATTACCAGCCGAAGGATTATTGGCACCGGCCGCCGTCGACGCCGAGCGGATTCTGGACCGACCAGTACGAGATCCACGCGGTGCACACGCTGGACGACGTGCCGCGATTCCTGCCGGACAACCGGGATCATTGCGTCCTGATCGGTAACGTCCGGGACCCGGGGCATGCTTTCGGGATCGAGCGCATCAATCCGACCACGGTGCTTAACCGGTTGCATTATGCCCGTGGCGTAAAGACCGCTTATGAGCTGGAATGCATGCGCGGCGCGTCGCGACGCGCCGTCGCGGGCCATCGCGCTGCCGAGGAGGCGTTCCGCGCCGGGCGATCCGAGTACGACATCCACCTGGCCTACTGCCGGGCCGTGTCCCATACCGAGAGCGAACTGCCCTACGGCAACATCGTCGCGCTGAACGAGAACGCGGCAGTGATGCATTACCAGCACCAGGCGCGAGAGGCGCCGGCGGAGATCCGTTCATTCCTTCTCGATGCCGGAGCGCAATGCCACGGCTACGCCTCCGACATCACCCGGACGTGGTCCTATGCCTCCAGCGAGTTCCGTGACCTGATCGCGCGCATGGATGCACTGCAGCTGGAGTTGGTCGCCGAGGTCAGGGCCGGGCTGGATTTCGTGGACCTGCACCTGCAGGCGCACCGCAAGGTCGCCGGCGTGCTGCTGGACCTGGAGCTCGTCTCCGGGAGCATCGACGCGCTGATGGCGAATGGCGTGACCAGCGCGTTCTTTCCGACGGGACTCGGCCACCTGCTGGGCCTGCAGGTACACGATGTCGGCGGTTTCATGGCGGACGAGAACGGCAAGACGATCGACCGGCCGAGCGGCCATCCGTACCTGCGCCTCACCCGCACGCTCCAGGCCGACATGGTGCTGACGATCGAGCCTGGGGTTTACATCATCGACATGCTGCTGGAGAACCTGCGGGGGACGCCCGGGCACGACATGGTGAACCAGGAGCGGGTGGACAGGCTGAGGCCCTTCGGCGGCGTGCGCATCGAAGACAACGTGCGCGTGCTCGAGGATGGCTGCGAGAATTTCACGCGCGACGCCTTCAGGGCTCCCCAGGCAACAGCTCGTTCATCTTCCTCGCGAGCTGGAAATCGAGGTCGGTGATGCCCTTCGCCTCGTGCGTCACCAGGCGCACGCTCACCTTGTTATAGACGTTCGACCATTCCGGGTGGTGGTTGAGCTTGTCCGCCTCGATCGCTGCGCTGGCCATGAAACCGAAGGCGCGGGCGAAGTCGGCAAACTTGAAGTCACGTGACAGCTTGCCGTCGGCAAGCGACCAGCCCTGCAGCCCTGCGAGGCGTTGTTCCACGTCGTTTTCGGAAAGCTTTTCGGCCATTCGTTCGATCTCCCTGGTGTGGCGTCGGTCAGGACGGTTTGCGTTGGCGTTCCGGTGAAGCGCGGTCCGCTTGTTCGCTCTTCCGGGATTTGAGCCGCTGCTTGACCCGGCGACCTTTCCTGAGCAGGACCGGACGCAGCCAGCCCCCGAGCTGCGGAAACAGGTAGGACAGCGTCGTCAGGAGGCCGCTTGCCGGCGGCATCGACCGCTCGCGCTTGTCGTTGACGCACAGCTCCATCACGACCTGCGCCACCTCCTCGGCCGTGCTGAGCGGCTGCGAAAAAGTGATGTCGGCCACCGAATCGATGTCGGACATGATGAAGCCCGTGTCGATCGGGCCGGGCGATACGGCGGCGAGCTTGATGCCGGAGCCGGCCAGCTCCTCGCCGAGTGCGAAAGTGAAGGCGCGCAAACCGAACTTGCTGGCGGAATAGGTCGCCGCACCGACAACCGGCGTGCGCCCGGCGAGTGATGCCACGTTGATGATCGCGCCCCCGCCGGCGTCTTTCAGGTAGGGCAGCACCAGGCGGGAAAGCACTATGGGAGCCCGGAGATTGATGTCGATCATGCGGCCGAGTTCCTCCGCCTGCACGCTCGCTACCGGTCCGCGCTTGTGATAGCCGGCATTGTTGACGAGCACGTGGATGGCACCGAATTCGCATTCTGCCTGCTCGAGCAGGTCCGGGCAGGCGGCCTCGTCTGCAACGTCCATCGCGCGGGTGAGGACCCGCGTCTTCGCACGCAGTTCGCGGGCGATGCGCTCCAGTTTTTCCGTTCCTCGTGCAACCAGCACGAGATTCGCACCGGCATCGGCGAAACGACGTGCGACGGCGGCGCCCACGCCGTCCGAGCCGCCGGTGACAATGACTGTCTT
>DATABW010000334.1:0-3689 GCA_036259375.1 Woeseiaceae bacterium | reverse complement strand
GTCCGGCTGAGCGAAAACGAAGGGGGCTGGCTGGTCGAACACGACCGGTGGTTCGAGTCGAGCGTTCGCAACCTGTTCGTGGCCGGTGAGATCACCGGACTTGCGGGCGCCGATGCCGCACTGGAAAAAGGCCGCATAGCGGGCATTGGCATCCTGCGTGCACTGCATCGTATCGACACGAGCGGCGCGGAACGGCTGGCGCGGCTGGCGCGCCGACGATTGAAACCGCTGAATGCCTTCGCCAGGGTCCTCAACCGGCTTGCATCTCCTCCGCAGGGCCTGCTCGACGAGACAAGGACCCCTGAGACCATTCTTTGCCGTTGCGAATCGATCTCCTTCGGCGCGCTGCAGAAAGAATTGATGGAACATGCTCACGTGGCTTCAGCGGATGCGGCCAAGCTCCTCACCCGCGCCGGAATGGGCATGTGCCAGGGAAGATTTTGCAGCCACAACGTCGCGGGCGTCGTCGCCTCGGCGCGCGGACTCACGGCGGCCCAGGTCGGGCCGTTCTATTGCCAGGCGCCCGTCAAGCCGGTGACGGTTCGCGCGCTCGAGGCCTCACTGCAGACCAAGTGACCGGAAAGGTCGTAATCGACACTTCCGGTACGGCGCGATCTGTGCAATAGCCGGAAAACGCAAGCAATCGTTGCCAGGGCCGCAATCACCCTGCCGCGCGTGCTTGCTGCTCGGCTTTCCGGGCGTGTATTGTCCGAATCGGCAGATGCGCTGCTGAGTATCCAGAGGGGATCATCGATGAAAACCGGAACCGGTGTGCTTTCGTTTCGGCTTATTGCCGTCCTTTTGCTGGGCGCTTCCCCGGCGATCTCTGCCGAAGCACCGGCTGGTTATGAGCGGGGCCCGGCAGGCGACGAGGAACACCTGCATTTCGCTGCGGTCAACGGCGTCAAGCTGGCTTATCGGATCGAGGGTGCCGGCGTGCCGGTCATTTTTGTCCACGGCGAAGGGTACTCGCACGAGCTCTGGACGGAGCAGATCGATGCGTTCAGCGAGGATTACCTGTTCCTCAGCTATGACCGGCGCGGTCACGGGCTATCGGAGGATCCGATTACGGGATATTCCGAAACCGCCCATGCGGAGGACCTCAACTCGCTAATGAAGTACTTCGGAATGCGCGAAGCTCACCTGGTTGCGAACTCCCGCGGCGGTTCGATTGTCATCCGGTTTCTCACCATGTATCCGGACAAGGTGCGCAGCCTCACGTTCGCCGACGCAACCATCCCTGTGATCGAAGTTCCCGAAGATAGCGTTTTCTACTCCGTCGTTCCCGCTCTCAAAGCCCCGCCGCCGTCGCTGAAAGAGGCCCTGCAGGGCCGGGAGCGCGCGAAAAAATCATCCTTCACCAAAGTCGCGCAATCACGCGAGGAAACCAACGCCGTCCTGCAACGGATGGTCGATCAGTACAGCCCGCGCGTCGCCATGAATCCACAGCGATCCGACATGGCCTCTGCCACGCACATCGGGCCGTGGAATCGCCGGGACTTCCCCGACATGTCGAAGATGCATCAGCCGATTCTCCTCGTTGTCGGAGAGCTCACGGACGTACTCTTCATCGAAGCGGCCGCCGAAGCAAACCGTCTTTGGCCGAATACCCGTCACGAGATGATCCCCGGTACAGACCACCTTCTGATGCTCGAGGCGCCCGAGCGCTTCAACAGCCTGGTGCTCGATTTCCTGGCCGATGTCGATCGGGTAATCCTGGAGCGGAACAGGCGCGTAGGCCAGGTGCCCGTAGTGCCATAACTCTGGCGGGCCGGGGTGTCTTACTCGAGGCTGTTCCGGTAGACCGTCCCGCCCTTGATTACCAGGACGATGTCTCGTAGAGCTGAAATGTCCTTTGTCGGATCGGCGGTCACGGCAATGATGTCCGCGAACTTGCCGGCTTCCAGGGATCCCGTTTCTTTCTCGATCCCAAGCATGGTGGCAGCCAGAATCGTAGCGGAGCGCAACGCTGCGAGCGGCGCCATCCCGGCTTCGACGTAATATTCCGCCTCCCGGACAGTCGCCGTCGTTCCGTCGGTGGGCCAGTGTGGCAGTTGGTCGGAACCGAGCGCGATCTTGACGCCCTCTTCGATCGCCATCTGTAGCGCCTTCCAGTGTTCCTTGCCGACGGAAACGCGGCGCTTCATGTACCACTCCGGGGAGCCGATTTGTTCCAGGAACGTCTGTATCGCGGGCTGGGTGACGAGGATCGTCGGCACCAGCCAAGTACCCTCTTCCGCCATCCGCGATAAAACTTTCCTGTCGAGCATGTATCCGTGCTCGATGCTGTCGATGCCGGCATCGATAGCGGTATGGGTCGCCGCGGACGATCCGGAATGCGCTGCCACTTTGGCGCCGAAACGGTGAGCCGCATCGACGACGGCCGCGATCTCCTCCGGCGTCATCAGCGCTTCCGCAATTGCACCGCCGTCCGTGGCTATGCCACCTGAAATGGCGATTTTTACCCAAGAGGCGCCGGCGGCGATTTCGGCACGGGTCGCCTGCATCACTTCATGAGGGCCGTCATACGTACCATGCCCGTAGGTACTGCCGCTATCGGTGCCATGGCCGCCCGTAATGCTGACGCTGTCGCCGGCGGAGAAGATCCTGGGCCCGATCGCATGTCCCCTCGCTATAGCCTTCTGCAATGCCAGTCCGCCGTGGTGCTGCTCCCCCGTCAGCCGGATCGTGGTAACGCCGGCCAGGAGCGAAGCCCTCGCGTTCGCCGACATCCGTAGCACCATTTCCAACGGGGTTTCGTCGGCCAGTTCCGACTCCAGTTTGCCCGGCAACCTCAGTCCGAGGTGGACATGCATGTTCATGAGTCCGGGGATGAGCCAGGTATTGTCGGCGCGGATGAGCCGGGCGCCGGCAGGTATCGTGGTAGTCTCGGCGGTGCCGATTTCCGCGATTCGTTCGCCCCTGACGAGAACGACGGCATTCTCGATCGCCTCGCCGCCGTCCAGGTCGACGACGGTAGCGCCGACGATTGCTTTCACATCAGGCGCTTCCTGCGCCAGTCCGGCCGCTGACACGAAAATCGTCGCCAGTATCGCCCAGGTATTTCTCATTGCAGGCCTCATTGAACCACTCCGGGATGGTGCTCTGATCGCGTGCGAGCTCTTTAAGGACCTCGCAATGGCCGGAATGCAGTCTCGCCAACCGACGGAATCTCTGTTCATTCTGTATTTACTCCGCGCGACGGCTGCAGGGCGCATGCGTTTGCAAATGACGGGAATCGCTAGGCTATTGAGGCCTTTATGATCGATCAATAGCAAGACATATTGCTTTGCGTTGCGTAGAATGCAACAAACCCCCTGTTTCGAGGGTATCCGCTCCGATGCAACCAACTCCGTTCATGGAAAAGTTCAACGATCACCGGCTGCGTTACCTGTATGAAGCCGTGCGCGGCGGCACCATGCGTGCCGCCAGCGAAAAGCTCAACGTGGCCCCTTCTTCCATCAGCCGGCAGATCGCTCAACTCGAGGAGGAACTCGGTATACCGCTGATCGAGCGGAGCCGGCGCAGTCTCAAGCTCACGGAGGCGGGAGAGATCGCCATCAACTACTTCCGGGAATTGACTACCCATCAAGAGGCGTTCATATCGCAGTTGCGGGATCTCCGCGGGCTCAAGGGTGGGACAGTCAAGCTGGCCGTCGGGGAGGGTTTCATAGGCGACCTGCTGCTGG
>DATABW010000333.1:0-1891 GCA_036259375.1 Woeseiaceae bacterium | reverse complement strand
TAACGTTCGTCGGTATCCGGGCGAACGGGGTCGGTAGTATAGTCGGTAAAATACTTGGGCTTCTGGTCGAAGTAGGTCCGCTCGCCGCTGAGCTCGATGCGTTGGTCGCCGAAGCTGCGGCCGATCTTGGCGTCGACGTTCGCCTCGTCGGCGTTGTCGAAACCGCCTTGGCCGAGGAACGGATCCGAGGGCAGAAGATGGCCGCTGCCGTCGTAGGCGTTCTCACTCCAGCGGCCGCGCGTGCCGAGATAGTAGTCGAACAGGCCGACATTGCCGCTGGCCGAACCGAATACTTCCGGAGCCAGCGAATCCTCGACGTCGGCCGTGAAGGCGGTGACGTTGACGGAGGCGGTGATCTGGACGGGGTCGTCGGCGGCCTCCTTGGTGATGAAGTTGACGATGCCGCCGGTCGCGCCGGCGCCATAGATGCTGCTCGGGCCGTTCACGACCTCGATGCGCTCGATGCTGTTGAGATCGATCAGCGAGAGGATGCGCGAGACGTCGCGAAGGGGCGTGTTGCGCGGCACACCATCGACCAGCACCAGCACGCTGCGGCCACGCAGGGTCTCGCTCGCGCCCGAGATGCTCTGGTTGCTGACGTTGAAGCCCGGCACGTATTTGGCGAGCAGGTCGGCGGGATCGCTCGACAGCCGGAGCTGCTCGCGGATCTGATCCTGGCCGATCACCATGACGCTGCCGGGGATGGCGGCGATCGGCCGGGGCGTGCGGGTCGCGCTGACGAGCACCTGGTCGAGCGCGGTCGCGCTCGCGGGTCCCTCTGCAGTGAGCGGTTCCGGTTGCCGGGAGTCCTCTCCACCCTGCTGCGCCTGAGCCGCCGTGGCATGGGCGAAGACGATGGCGAACGCAGTACCGGCGGCCCGCTTGCGCATAGGAGAGCTTCATCCTGTCTGGTTTATCACTAATGCCCGGCGTGATCGCGCTGGATCGCGCACTATTCGTAAGCACGGGGCGCAACGCCGAGTCAATACAAGATAGGATTACATTTCAGATTGCTATGCATGCTTAAATTTTCTGGGTATCATGCATCAGTACACGTCGAAGAACAACTTGGACGAATACTAACATTGTTCTAAGGGACTCTTCCAGACAGCGTTCAGAATCGCACGCTCTTGCTGCCCGGCGTGCGGACGTCGACGGACGCGCATTCTGCGTCAGCTTCAGCACGGCGTGCCGGCCGGGTGCAGGAGCTGCGAAGGCTGGTTGGTGCCTCGGGCGCCCGCTACGGATCCCCGATCACCCCAGCGGCCGTATCGACGAGCTCCGGATCTCGCACGTCCAGGGCTCCGGAAGGCTGGATCGAGACCTGAACAGCATGAGCGGCCCCGCTACGTTCGCCGTAGCGGGTTGCAGAGAGCAGATGCTGGCGTGGTTGTCTGCCTGATCCCGGGAGTGTTGGTGACCCGGCGCGACCTTGGCGCACTAACCACTGGGGGGTGGTAAAGGTACGAGCGCCCTTAAGCCAGCATCCAGCGGTGGCAGGGTTCGGTGTTGAAGCGCCAGACGCGCTTGGGGCCGGCCATCGCGTTGAGGTAGTAGAGGTCGTAGCCGTGCGCCGTGCCGCAGGGGTGATAGCCCTTCGGCACCAGTGTCACGTCGCCGTCGTGCACGCACATGGTCTCGTCCAGCGAGCGGTCGTCGGTGTAGACCCGCTGGAACGCGAAGCCCTGCGGCGGGTTCAGGCGGTGGTAGTAGGTCTCCTGCAGCTCCGATTCGTGCGGCAGGTTGTCGGTGTCGTGCTTGTGGCTCGGGTAGGACGACCAGCAGCCCGCCGGCGTATGACTTCCACCACCAGGAGGGAGTGCGCGGGCTCGGTCTCCGGCAGGATGTCGTAGACGTGGCGGGTGTTGGTGCCCTCGCCGCGCTTGGCATA
>DATABW010000332.1:0-2114 GCA_036259375.1 Woeseiaceae bacterium | reverse complement strand
CGCGGCCGCGCAACGTCATCGTGCTGCCGGTGCTGTTCGAGGGCGACGTCAAGGCGGTCATCGAGCTGGCGTCCACCGACGATTTCACCGGGATGCACGTCGCGTTCCTGGAGCAGCTCACGGACATCATCGGCGTCGTGTTCAACAACATCGAAGTGACCATGCGTACCGAACGGCTGCTCGCACAATCGCAGCAGCTCGCAAGCGAGCAGCAGTCGCAGCAGCAGGAACTGCAGAAAACGAACGAAGAACTCGCGCAAAAGGCGCAGCTCCTCGCCGCACAGAACGCCGAAGTGGAGCGCAAGAACCAGGAAATCGAGCAGGCCCGGCGGGCGCTCGAGGAAAAGGCGGCAGAGCTCGCGCTTACGTCCCGCTACAAGTCCGAGTTCCTGGCGAACATGTCGCACGAGCTGCGCACGCCGCTGAACAGCATTCTCGTCCTGGGGCAGCAACTGGCGGAAAACGCGCAGAAAAACCTGAGCGAGCGCCAGGTGGAGTACGCGTCCACCATCCGCGCCGCCGGCACCGACCTCCTGAACCTCATCAGCGACATCCTCGACCTGTCGAAGATCGAGTCCGGTACCGTCACGGTCGAAGCGGAGGAAGTGACGCTGGTCAGCCTCAAGAAGACCATCGAGCGCAATTTCCGCCACGAAGCCGAAGCGCGCGACCTCACCTTCGCGACCGAACTGGCGCGCTCTCTGAGCCGTACGATCCACACGGATCCGAAACGCCTCCTGCAGGTGCTGAAGAACCTGCTGTCGAACGCGTTCAAGTTTACCGAGCACGGCAGCGTCAAACTGCGCGTGTTCGTGGCCGAGAAGGGCTGGTCATCCGGTCATCCGATACTCGATTTCTCCGGCGAGCCCGTCATTGCCTTCGAAGTCAGCGACACCGGAATCGGCATACCGCCGGACAAGCAGCGGATCATTTTCGAGGCCTTCCAGCAGGCGGATGCCGGCACCGCGCGCAAGCACGGCGGCACCGGCCTGGGGCTCGCCATCAGCCGGGAGCTCGCGCAGCTCCTCGGGGGCGAAATTCGCGTCTCCAGCAAACTGGGTACCGGCAGCAAGTTCACGCTCTACCTGCCGGCGGTGTATGCCGGTCCCGCGTTGCCGGCCAGTAATGCCGCCGATGCCCTCGCGCTGCCGGGCTTCCCGTCGATGCTCGCCACGGCACCCCGTTCGCAGGACCCGGGCGACGACCGCGAGCATGTCTCAGAAGGGGATCCCGTCATACTCATTGCGCATCGGGACGGCGGCGTCGCCGCCATGATCCTGGAGGCCGCCCATGCGGCAGGGCTGAAGGGAATCATCACCTCCCGGGGAGAGGAAGCCGTCACGCTGGCGCGCCGCTATCGTCCGACAGCGGTCAGCCTGGACGATTCCCTGCCCGATGCGCACGGCTGGACCGTGCTCAGCCGCTTCAAGCACGATCCCGAACTGCGGCACATCCCCGTACAGATGTTCGTGGGCGAAGCAGAGCGTATCGCCGCCCGCATGCGCGGCGCCTGGTCCAGCCTGACCGGGCCGGTTACGACAGCCGACGTGCGGGAGGACCTCGGCCGAATGCTCAGCTACGCGGGTGAGGCGCAGCATCGGCTGCTCGTGGTGGAAGGCGGCGGCGCCGAGTCCGGCAAGATCGCCGAACTGTTGAGCAGCCCGAAAATCAATGCCTCGGTGGCGGCGTCCGGCCGCAAGGCCCTGGACCTGCTTTCCGACCAGTCCTTCGACTGCGTGGTGCTGGACGCGCTGCTGCGCGACATGCCGGCAACCGAACTGCTGAAAGAATCGGCGGCGGAACCAAGGCTTCGAAATGTCCCGTTCGTCATCTACGGTGACGGTGGGTGGTACGAGCAGTACCGGAAATCCATCGAGGAGCTTCGGCGGACTGTCGCGGTACGTGTGGCTTCTTCGCTGGCCGTACTGCTCGACGACTGCTGGATGTTCCTGCACGCCCGCGTCAGCGACCTGCCGGACTCGCGGCGGCAACTTCTGATTGCGCCGCAGGACCAGGATGTGCTCGCCGACAAGACGGTGCTGGTGGTGGACGACGACGTGCGGAACATTTTCGCCCTTTCCGGCCTTCTCGAAAGGCAGGACATGAAAGTCGTC
>DATABW010000331.1:0-4616 GCA_036259375.1 Woeseiaceae bacterium | reverse complement strand
TGCTCGCCGATCTCAAGGTCATCTACACCCGGGACTTCGCCTTCGGCGGCCAACAGCTGACCGAGGAAATCATGCGGCCCTACGGCCTCAGCATGGAGGACGCGGGACGCGCCAAGAAGCAGGGCGGGTTGCCCAGCAACTACCAGCCGGAAGTGCTCGAGCCGTTCGTCGACGACATGACGCAGCAGGTCAGCCGCTCGCTGCAGTTCTACCTCGCTTCCGGCGGCGGTCGCGAGCAGCCGGACATGATCCTGGTCTGTGGCGGCTGCGCGAACATCCCCGGGATCGCGGACGTTATTTCCAGCCGGGTGGGCATTCCGACGGAGGTCGGGGACCCGCTCGGGCAGATGAAGATTTCTTCCAGGGCGAAATCGCAAGGCGTGCACAAGGACTCGACCGCGCTTCTGACCGCCTGCGGACTAGCCCTCAGGAGCTTTGATTAGCCATGCCACGCATTAACCTACTCCCCTGGCGCGAAGAAGAACGAAAAAAGCGCCAGCGCGACTTCATGATCGCGATGGGCGGCGCCTTTGTCGCGGCCGTGCTGGTGGTCGGCCTGACGATGTTCGCCTTCGGGCGCATGATCGATGACCAGAACGCGCGTAACACCCGCCTGAAGGCCGAGATCGCCGAGCTGGACAAGAGCATCAAGGAAATCGACGGGCTGGAGGCGCAGAAAGCCCGCCTCCTCGCGCGAATGGAAATCATCGAGGAACTGCAGAAGAGCCGGCCGGAGATCGTGCACCTCTTCGACGAGGTCACGCGCCAGTTGCCGGAAGGCGTGCACCTGACGGGCCTGAAGCAGAACGGCGCGACCGTCGAGGTGACCGGCGTGGCGCAGTCCAGCACGCGCGTGTCGGCGCTGATGCGGAGGATTGACGGCTCCGAATGGCTGGCGGATCCGAACGTAGAGGAAATCCAGACCACCGACCGCGGGGCGGCACGGCAGAGCAACTTCATCGTCACCATGAAACAGATCGGCCGTGACGACGACACTCCGGAGGACGCGGGATGAACGTCGTCGAAGAACTCAGAAGCCTGGATGTCAACGACGTCGGCCGCTGGCCTTTTGCATTCCGGTTGGCCGTCATCGCCCTCGTGTTCGTGGTGGTGCTGGGACTTGGCATTTACCTCTGGATCATCAAGGACATGGCCCCGCAGCTCGAGCGCGCGCAGCAGGAAGAGCAGACGCTGAAAGTCGCGTTCGAGAACAAGCAGCGCAAGGCCGCGAATTACGATGCCTACAAGGCGCAGCTCGCCGAAATGGAGCAGTCCTTCGGCACGATGCTCCGGCAGCTGCCGGGAGAAACGGAGATCCCGAGCCTAATTGTCGACATCTCGCAGACCGGGCTGGCCGCTGGGCTCCAGGAAAAGCTGTTCCAGCCGCAGGCGGAAATCCCGAAGGATTTCTATGCGGAGAAGCCCATCAAGATCATTCTTTCCGGCGGCTATCACGAGATCGCCAATTTCGTGAGCGGCGTCGCCGCGCTGCCGCGCATCGTGACGCTGCACGATATCAGTATCACTCCGGAGAACAAGGACGGCTATGACCGGCTCTCCATGGAAGTGACCGCCAAAATCTACCGTTATCTCGAGCAGGGGGCAGTACAACAATGACAGCTGCCATGAGATGGACCATGAGGTGCATGACGGTGTCGGTGCTGACCGCCGCCTTCGGGCTGGCGGGCTGCTCTGCCGACATGGACGACCTCGACCGCTACATCAACGAAGTCAAGGCGCGGCCCGGCGGGCGCATCGAGCCCTTGCCGGAAATCACGCCTTACGAGGTGTTTACCTACGTGGCGGACACGGAGGGCTATCGCTCGCCTTTCGTGCCGGATACGCCGCAGGTGGCGGCGGGCGGGCCGGGCAGCACGACTCGCCCCGATCGCGACCGCAGCCGCGAGTTCCTGGAGCAGTTCCCGCTCGACACGCTGGAGATGGTGGGCACGCTGGAACTCAGCGAAACGACTTACGGCCTCGTCCAGACACAGGACGGGCTGATTCACCGCGTGATCCCGGGCAACTACATGGGCCAGAACGACGGCCGCATCATCGCCATCACGGATTCTGAAATTCAGGTAGTGGAAATCATATCGGACGGGATCGGCGGCTACCTCGAACGTGAGGCCGCAGTCAGTCTTTCCGACTGACGAAGATTGGGGAGAATTTGCAATGACGCTCAAACACAGGCCGGCGACCGGCACAGCTTTCCGGCGCGCCGGTGTACGCGGGGCCATAGTGGCGCAGGTGCTGCTCATGTTCGCCGGGCTCGCCGCGAATGCGCAGGAAGCGAATCGGCTGCAGGACATCCAGGTGCAGAGTCTTCCCGGGCAGCGGGTACAGCTGCAGCTTATCACCAGCGGGACGGCTCCCGAGCCGCTTTCGTTCACCATCGAGAATCCGGCACGCATCGCGCTCGACCTGCCCGAGACGGCACTCGGCCTTTCGTCGCGCCGCCGTGACGTCAACGTCGGCCCCCTGGACACGGTGCTGACGGCGGAGGCGAACGGCCGCACGCGAGTGGTGCTGAACCTGGACGAGATGGTCCCCTACCAGACGCGGCGCAGCGGCAACACGATTACGATCACGCTGGGAGCGGATGCGGCGATGGCGGACCGGGCGACCTTCCCCGCTGCGCCCAGGGATGAACCGCGCTCCTATGCCGCCAGCGGCAAGAGTGCCGTCCGCAATGTCGATTTCCGGCGCACGCGCGACGGCGGCGGACGTGTCATCGTGACACTGTCCGATCCGTCTACCGCGGTCGATATCCGGCAGGAAGGCGGCCGCGTCGTCGCGGTGTTCAAGGATACGAACCTCCCGGAGGAGTTGATGCGGCGTCTGGACGTCACCGACTTCGCCACGCCCGTCACGACCGTCGACACGATGCGCACGAACGGCGATACCCGGGTAGTCATCGCGGCGGAGGGCGACTACGAGCAACTCGCCTACCAGTCCGACAACGAGTTCACGATCGAAGTGAATCCGGCGGCGGAAGAAACGATGCAGTCCAGCCTCTTCTCCGAAACCAAGGAATACGACGGGCAGCGCCTGACCCTGAACTTCCAGGACATCGAGACGCGGGCCGTGCTCCAGCTGCTGGCCGAGACTTCCGGCCGCAACATCGTCGTGTCCGACACGGTCCAGGGTAACGTCACCCTGCGCCTGCGGAACGTGCCCTGGGACCAGGCGCTCGACATCGTCATGACGACGAAGGGCCTGGACATGCGGCAGAACGGGAACGTGATCATCGTGGCGCCGGCCGAGGAGATCGCCGCGCGCGAAACGGCGGATCTCGAGGCCCGCCAGGCAATCCAGGAGCTGGAGCCGCTGTATTCCGAGTTCATCCAGGTCAACTATGCGAAAGCGAGCGACCTTGCCCAGTTGATCAGCAGCGGCGAAGGGCAGAACTCGCTGTTGTCGGATCGGGGCACGGTCTCGGTCGACGATCGCACCAACACGCTGCTGGTGCAGGATACGGCTTCCCAGCTGCAGGAGATCCGGCGCCTGGTGGAGACGCTCGATATACCGATCCGGCAGGTGCTGATCGAGTCCCGCATCGTCATCGTCAACGACGACCTCTCCCGCGACCTCGGAGTACGTCTCGGCCTGACGGCCTTCGAGGAGAACAGCTCGGACGGCGTGACCGTGTTCTCGGGCAACGGCACGGGCACCGACACGATGATCGGTTCGGCGCTCGACAACCTGGCCGACCCCGACAACGGCACGATCTTCCCGATCGAGCTGCCGACGTTGAACAACCGCTACAACGTGAATGTCCCGATCGCTAACGCGGCCGGCAGGTTCTCGCTCGCGGTGCTCGAATCCGATTACCTCGTCGACCTGGAGCTCACCGCTCTCGAAGCCGAGGGCCGGGGCGAGATCGTCTCGACTCCGCGGGTCATTACGGCCAACCAGACCGAGGCGCGCATCGAGCAGGGCGTCGAGATTCCGTACCAGGAATCGGCATCCTCCGGCGCGACGACGACGCAGTTCAAGAAGGCCGTGCTGAGCCTTACCGTGACGCCGCAGATCACGCCCGACAACAACATCATCATGGATCTCCTGGTGAGCAACGACACAGTCGGCGACCTGGTCGCGAGCGCTACCGGCGGTTTCGTGCCGAGTATCGATACGCGCGCCGTGGAGACGCAAGTGCTGGTCGGTGACGGCCAGACGGTCGTCCTCGGGGGTATCTACGAGACGGAGCGCCGCGAAACCATCACCAAGGTGCCGGTATTGGGCGACATCCCGGCGCTCGGAAACCTGTTCAAGTCGCGGCAGACCGTCTCGAACAAGGCGGAGCTCCTGATCTTCGTCACGCCGAAGATCCTGTCGGAAGGCTCCAACATCTATTAGGCTCGCGCTGCGCGCCTGTCGCTTTGCGCCCGTGTGGCGGACTCCATCAGGAGCCCGTCACACGGGCGACATAACCTGACCGATCTGAGTACATTGAATCTTCCGGGAAACCTGTTTCTCGTCGGTCCCATGGGCGCGGGCAAATCCGCCGTGGGCCGACAGCTTGCGAACATGCTGCATCTCGACTTCGTCGACAGCGACGAGGAGATCGAGAAACGCACCGGCGTGGACATCGCCTTCCTTCTCGAAAATGAAGG
>DATABW010000330.1:0-4943 GCA_036259375.1 Woeseiaceae bacterium | reverse complement strand
GGCCGAGCCCCACCCAGCAGATGCGCGCCGGGAGGCCCTGGAACCTGATCCGTTCGCGCGCCTGGTCGAGCCAGCGGTGCAGGTGCTCATCGTCGGGCAGCAATTCCTTCACCTTTTCGTCCGTCCGGTAGATGTCCTCCGGATCGCCGGATAGCGCCGCCCAGCGGAACGGGCCAACGCCGCGGCAGAAGAGCGGGCGCACGTAGGCCGGCACGAAACCGGGAAAATCGAAGGCGTTCTCGACACCCTCGTCGAAAGCGACCTGCCGGATGTTGTTGCCGTAGTCGAAAGTGGGAACGCCGGCGCGCTGGAAATCGAGCATCGCCTCGACGTGCGCGGCCATCGAGCGGCTCGCCGCCTTCACGACCGCATCGGGATCGCTCCGCCGCTTTTCGAGCCACTCCTCCACGCTCCAGCCCTGCGGCAGGTACCCGTTGGCCGGATCGTGCGCCGAGGTCTGGTCGGTCAGGGCGTCCGGCTTCACGCCACGGCGGAGCAGCTCCGGCAGCACGTCCGCGGCGTTGCCGAGCAGACCTACCGATAACGGTTTGCGCTCGCGAGTCGAGCGCTCGATCAGGTCCAGCGCTTCGTCGAGACTGTCGGCGCGCCTGTCGAGATAGCCGGTCTGCAGGCGCTTCTCGATGCGGTCGGCCTGGCATTCGACCGCCAGGATCGACGCGCCGGCCATGGTCGCGGCCAGCGGCTGCGCGCCGCCCATGCCGCCGAGACCCGCGGTCAGGATCCAGCGGCCCGCGAGATCGCCGCCGTAATGCTGCCGGCCCATTTCGACGAAAGTCTCGTAGGTGCCCTGCACGATGCCCTGGCTGCCGATGTAGATCCAGGAGCCCGCGGTCATCTGGCCGTACATCATCAGGCCCTTTCTATCGAGCTCGCGGAAATGCTCCCAGTTGGCCCACGCCGGCACGAGGTTGGAATTGGCGATCAGCACGCGCGGCGCGTCCTCGTGCGTGCGAAACACGCCCACGGGTTTGCCGGACTGCACCAGCAGCGTCTGGTCGGCGTCGAGATTCTTCAGCGCCGCGACGATCGCGTCAAAGCACGCCCAGTTGCGCGCGGCCTTGCCGATACCCCCGTAGACGACGAGATCGTCCGGCCGCTCCGCAACGTCGGGATCGAGGTTGTTCATGAGCATGCGCATCGGCGCTTCCGTGAGCCAGCTTTTCGCAGCCAGCGTCGTGCCGGTCGGCGCTTGCACATGCCGCGGCGATGAATCGTTCATTGCATGCGTCCTCCCTTGTCCGTCTGCCGCGTTCCCGGCGGCGTGTAATGGCCCGTGAGCTCGAAACGGTTGCCCGGGTGGTAAAGCCGCGCAAAGCTGACGGCGCGGCCGTGCGCGAACGTGCGGCGGATCACCAGCAGGCAGGGCTCGCGCGCACTCATTTGCAGGCTCTCGCGCACCGTCTCATCGGGCATGGAGGCGCGCACCGTGTGCTCCGCCTCCTGCAAGGGCGAGATGCCGGAGAGGTACGCGCCCGGCGTGATCGCCTGGAAGTCCTGAGCCAGCGTGTCCGGCGCGAAGGACGCCAGGATGTAGCGGTCCTCGAGCTGGATCGGGGCGCCGTTCTCGCGATGCACGATCAGCACGTGGAACACGCGTCCACGGGCGCGGATGCCCAACGCTGCCGCCACCTCGCGGTCGGCGCGATCGGCCGCGAGGCGCAGCACGTCCGACGAGTGCCGGTGCCCGCGGCGCGCGATCTCGTCCGCGATGTTCCGCACCTCCAGGACGTGCGACGCCGCCTTGAAATCGGCGACGAAGGTGCCGACGCCGGCGACGCGCTCAACGTAACCTTCGTCGTTCAGTTCGCGCAGCACCCGGTTCGCCGTCATGCGCGACACCCCGGCCAGGCCCACGAGCTCGTTCTCCGACGGCACCCGATCGCTGGGCCTGAGTTCCCCGCGCGAGATGCGGCCGATGATCTCCTCCTTGAGCTGCTGGTAGCGCGGTTTCGCCTGGACCGTCACGCGCGCGCTTCCTTTGGGTACAGCCGGGCGACGGTCCGTGCGTACTCCCGCCGAGCCGGTTCCGCCTGCGTGTGGTGCCCGTCGACGACGCACCATTGGCCGCGCGACATCACGCGGTCGATCGGCAGCGTGAAGCCGGAGAACACCAGCGCATCGAGCAGCGATTCCGTTTCGTGCCCCACCAGCATCGGACTGTCGTCGTCCAGGATCACGAGATCGGCGCAGGCGCCCCGCCGGAGCCCGCCGTCGCGGCGGCCGCCGGCGAGCGCGCCTCCGGCGACGGCCAGCTCGAACAGGCTCCGCCCGGTGTGGCTGTCCAATCCGGGTGCGACGTTCCGGGTCTGCGACACCAGGCGCTGGCCGTACTCGAGCCATCGCAGTTCCTCGAACGGGTTGATCGAGACATGGCTGTCGGAACCGATCGCGATGCGCCCGCCCTGCTCCAGGTATTGCTGCAACGGGAACAGGCCGTCGCCGAGGTTGGCCTCGGTGCTCGGGCAGAGGCAGACGACGGCGCCGGAACCGGCGAGCGCCGTGATTTCCTCGGCGTCGAGATGCGTGGCGTGCACGAGGCACCAGCGCTCGTCGACGTCGAAGTGCCGCAGCAGCCAGCGCACGGGGCGGGTTTCCAGCGCGGCGAGGCACTGGTCCACTTCGCGCTGTTGCTCGGCGATATGCAGGTGCATCGGCGCCTGGTCGGCTCGAGCAATGGCTGCCACTTGTGCGAGCGACTCCGCCGAGGCAGCACGCAGGCTGTGCGCGCCGATCCCGACGCTAAAGCTGTCGTTCGCGAGGTCCTTCGCGGCACGGTAATGCGCTTCGAAGTCCGGCAGCGTCGTGGCAAATCGCCGTTGATCCGCGTTCGGCTCCGGCTGGTCGAAACCGGCCCGCTCGTAGAGGACCGGCACGTAGGTGAGGCGGATGCCGCTGTCGCCGGCGGCAGTCGCAAGCGCCTGCAGCATGGCGTCGCCGGGACCCGACTCCGGGTTTTCGCTGTGCAGGTAGTGGAACTCGACGACTCCGGTGTAGCCGGCGGACAGCATCTCGCAATAGGCTTGCCTGGCGATCGCGGTCAGCGCGTCCCGATCGATCCGCTGCGCGAGCGCGTACATGCGGCTGCGCCAGGTCCAGAAGTTGTCCTTCGTTGCCGGCGAGCGCTGCTCGGTGCGGCCGACGAGCGCCCGCTGGAACGCGTGGCTGTGGGCGTTGACGAGACCGGGGATGACGATGCCGGCTTGGACGTCGCCGGGTTCGGCTTCGGCCTCCTGTTCCACGGCGGCGACCAGGCCGCCCTCCACGCACAGCCGGACGCGTTCGGACCAGCCGTCGGCGAGGAGCGCCTTGCGGGCAAAAATGGAATGCATGAACCGGTCCCGGGATTTGCCTGTAGGAGCGCGTCTCACGCGACCCGGCGTGGAGGATGGGGTCGCCCGTGAGACGGGCTCCTACAAGGCAGGTTGTATATACAGGCTAGTGCATGCTACCGTCGATTGCAATCCGCGGGAGTGCGCCTATGCCCCAGTGGGACCTTCTTCTGACCGACGCCAACGTGGCCTGCCTGCAGGCCGGCGGGCAGCCGTACGGCGCTGTCGAGGACGCCGCTCTTGCCGTTGCGGACGGCGCGATCGCCTGGATCGGTCCGGCCGGCGAGCTGCCGCGCAAGAACGCGAGGGAACGGCGCTCCCTGGGCGGGCGCTGGCTGACGCCGGCGCTGATCGACTGCCATACGCATCTCGTGTTCGCCGGCGATCGCGCGGCGGAGTTCGAGCAGCGGCGCCAGGGCGCCACCTACGAGGAGATCGCGCGTGCCGGCGGCGGGATCGTCTCGACCGTCAACGCCACGCGGCGTGCGAGCGCGGACGACTTGCAGGCAGCCTCCGCCGTCCGGCTCGCGGCCTTGCTGCGCGAGGGCGTGGCGACGGTGGAGATCAAGTCGGGCTACGGGCTGGATCTCGAGACGGAGCTCAAGATGCTGCGCGTTGCGCGCGCGCTGGGCGACGAGTTCGGGATGACGGTCAGGACCAGCTTTCTCGGCGCGCACACGCTGCCTCCGGAGTACAAGGACCGCGCGGACGATTACATCCTGTTCGTGAAGGAGACGGTCTTGCCGGCGGCATACGCGGAGGGTCTCGTCGACGCTGTCGATGCCTATTGCGAGCGCATCGCGTTCTCCGATGCGCAGGTCGCGGAGATTTTCGAGGCGGCTCGTTCACTGGAGCTGCCCGTCAAGCTGCACGCGGACCAGTTGAGCGACAGCGGCGGCGCGAAGCTCGCGGGCGGTTTTGGCGCGCTGTCGGCGGACCATCTCGAGTATGCGTCGGAGTCCGGCATCGCGGCGCTCGCCGGGAGCGGGACCGTTGCCGTGTTGTTGCCGGGCGCCTTCCTGACGCTCGGGGAAAAGCGGTTGCCGCCGGTGCAAGCCCTCCGGAAGTGCGGCGTGCCGATGGCGATCGCGAGCGATTGCAACCCGGGGACCTCGCCGGTGTGCTCGTTACAGACGGCGATGGTGCTGGCGTCGTCCTTGTTCAAGCTGACGCCGGAGGAGTGCCTCGCCGGCGTGACGAGGGAAGCCGCGCGGGCGCTGGGGCTGGCGGATCGGGGGACGCTGGAGGTCGGGAAGCGTGCCGATGTCGCGGTGTGGAACATCGGGCATCCGCGCGAGTTGTCTTACTGGCTCGGGCTGAATCCGTTGCAGGAGTTGCTGATCGGGGGAAAGCCGGCCGCCGTGTAGGAGCCCGTTTTGCCCTTCATTCCCGAACCGGCCCCAACTCCGAGCGCAACAGCGCATGCGCGGTCTTGGACACCGATTCGACGAACTCTCCCGTGTCGAACACCAGCCGGGCCATGAGCGCACCCGACACCAGGAGCAGCAGCGCGTCAGCCAATCCCCCCGGGTCCCGCGCCTTCATTTCGGTGCAGATCTCGCGCAGGCGATGCCGGAACTTCTCGTGGTGGTT
>DATABW010000329.1:0-3052 GCA_036259375.1 Woeseiaceae bacterium | reverse complement strand
GGGCGCTGCCGAGGCAGACACCTACGGGCGCTACCTCACCAACGAGCGGTTCCTGCAGCTCGCCTTCGGCCCGAATCTGCCCCAACCGGAGATGCTGTGGATGACGGCGGAGCATCTCCGGTTGGGGCGGATTCGGGCCGAAGGCGAGCTGCAGGAACCGCTCGTTGGTGAGGTAGCGCCCGTAGGTGTCTGCCTCGGCAGCGCCCGCCGCACAGCCCATCAGAAGCAGCGTGGCGCAGGCCGCCCAGCGGCGGGCGAAACGCCTCGCTTCCATGGCCGTGCCCCTAGAACGCGTAACCTACCCCCAGGTCGAAACCGTCGAAATCGCGGCCCGGGAGCGTGTCAAAGTCGCGGCTGCGGACGTCCATCTTCAGCACCACCCCCGGCACCGGCCAGTAGTTGAGGCCCGCCTCGTATTGCGAGAACCGGTCGGATGCACTGGCACCTTCGAGATCCTCGTACCGGGCATAGACGCCGAACTGCTCATTGAGCCGATAGCTCGGCTCCACGTACCAGCCGTCCTGCTCGTCCGCACCGGCCGCCTCCACGGCAGGACCGTTGAAGCGCCACGAGCCGTACAGCGCGCGCAGGCCGAAAGCGCCGGCCTGGTAAGCGGCATGTGCGGTAAAGAGATGTCCCGTATCGAGCCCGTCCGCGCCGACCTGGCTTGGGTCGGACTGGTACTGGTAGCTCGCCGCCAGCTCGAGCCCGGGGAAGCCTGTGTATTTCAGCCGCCCGGTAATAGCCGGATCGCTGGCCAGCGCCTCGGCGACTTTCTGGCGCCCGTCACGCACGCGGAACGCGTCCCCGCCGGTCGTCGGGATGGCAAGCCCGCTGTGCAGGGCGACGTCCCAGCTCAAGCCGTTGCCTGACTGCCCCTTCAGCGCCGCGCCGGCTTCCCACCAGGTGGACGGAATGATCACCGATTCCACGTCATTGCGCTCGACGCCGTAGAACGTCGTCGGCTCGTGCGTCTCGTTGAGGATGCCGAGCGGCAGCAGGAAGAGTCCCGCCTGTGCGGACGTGGTGTCGTCGAGTGCGAAGTTGACGTAGGCCTGCTCGAGCTCGACTTCGCCCGGTGCGCCGTCGCCTGCCAGTGAGTGCTCGATTTCCAGCTCGGAAAAGAAATGGATTCGCTCACTGAACTCGTGGCCCAGGAACAGAACGAAGCGGTGGAAGTCGATCCGCTCGAGATCTTCGGCCGGGTCATCGGCATCGAGGTTGTTGTAGTGCAGCTCTCCGTAGCCCCCGAGGGACAGGCCGGCGAGCGCCCCCGCATTGCCCCCTTCGAACGATTCGAGGTAATCGCCGGTCGCTTCCAGTTGCGCTTCGGTGGCCGTGACTTTCTCGCTCGCCTCGGCGACTTCTTCGCGCGTCGCGCCGAGCTGCTGCTTCAATGCGTCTATCTCCGCCTGTTGGCGCTGCACGATTTCCCAGAGCTCCTCCACGGACGCCGGCGCATCCTGCGCCGCCGCGGGCGGGCCGAAAGCAAACAGCAGGGCGGCCGCTACCGCCGGTATCGAGGCTCGGTGCATGTGGAGTTCCTGTTGTTGTTTGCTGGCTGCAGGCAGCCTACTGGAAGACGAATCTAAATGCAAATTAGAATTATTTGCATTACCGTCGGGCAGGGAGGTTTGGCCGCGTCGGCGCAGCCGTTTTTCCGGGCCGTCGCGCGCTGGCGACACGGTGCCGTCTGCTGCGATCGAGACTATGATCGAACTCCCGAGCGCTGTTGCAGCGTCCGCGGTTTCGCAGATACCCGCGTCCTTGGATTCGGGAAAACAACTCAAGGGATTTGATATGCACAAGCAGGGAAATCGCCACCTGACCGGACGCCATCGCGAACTGCTGGAGACATTGCCGGCTTTGCGCCGATTCGCGTTCGGCCTCGCCGGGAGCCGCGCCGACGCGGACGTTCTCCTGGAGGCCACCGTCGCGCGCGTCCTGCAGCGCGGGCTGCCACTGGAGGCGGAGCTCGCACCCTGGTGCATACGCATCTGCCGGCATCTCTGGATGGAGGAAGTGCGTGCGCGGCAGCTGCGGGAAATAGCGGCGCAAACCGTGGGAAGCGATTGCGCCGCCCCCTCCGCCGAGCGGAGGCGGCGCTCCAACGAGCCGGCCGGTGACGAGGACGGGGTCGAGGTCGCACTGGAGGAGTTGTCCGACGAGCAGCGCAGCGTGTTCGAACTCGTTGCCGTCGAAGGCCACTCTTATCGCCAGACGGCCGCGATGCTGGACATGCCGATCGGCAGGATCATGCACCGGCTGGCCCGCGCACGAGGCACGTTGATCGCGCATTGCGTGCCGGAGCAGGGCTCAACAACGAACGAGCGAAATGAGGAGTCATGATCGACGCGCAACAGGAGCTGGATGACGAAATCCTGTCGGCTTGTCATGACGGCGAGCTACCGCCGACCGAAGCAGAGGCCGTGAGACGGCGGCTCACCCGCGAACCGGAACTGGCAGAGCGCCTCCTGGCCATGCAGCGCGTCGAAGAGGCCGCCGTGAGCGTGTTTCGTTCGATCGACCGGCGACCTGTCCCCGAGCGTATCCTCGACCTGCTGCAGGCCGACCAGGACCTGCAGCGCGAAAAGCGCAGCGAGACCAGCAATGTCGTACACCTGCGACAGCCGCCGCCGGCCCGCGGGTCACGGCTGTACCGGTGGCCGATCGTTGTTGCGGCTCGCATCGTCATGGCGGTGAAGCGCAAGCTTTCGCCCGCTGGCCGGGGATAGCGGTTGCGCACAAATTTCGAAGAAATCCATCGGCTTCCGCCGTTGCACGTGTGTCGCGTTGTCGCAACACTGCTATGGAGCCATGTAAATTATTGATTCCAAAATGAAAATACCATAGTCGTTTCCGCGCGGCAACACGACAATCGGCTTCAATACAACAACATTTGAATTTCCTATGCGGGCTGGCGAAGATGCTTGCGCAAGTCACGACTTGCGGAGGTAATGAGCCGGCGCCCGTCGGCCGGCGATATCAACGCCAGCCTCCCGCGGGATGGTTGGCACCAGCATAAGGGGTAAAGCCATGGCCATTCTCAAGC
>DATABW010000328.1:0-2969 GCA_036259375.1 Woeseiaceae bacterium | reverse complement strand
AGCCGAAAGCACCGACCGTCGTGACGAGGCCAGTGCTGCCGAAATACGCCACCCACCTGCGCCAGCCCTTCGCACCACCTGCGGCGGAATCAGCTCACCCCACAATATGGGCATGCGCCACCGGACGCCGTCGCACGGACGCTAAACTCGGGAGAGCACCGCGGGAGAACTCATTGGAAACACGTCCCGGCAACGTGATGATGCATCGCGAGGTTCGGACCCTCCTTGCCATCAGTATGCCGCTGGTCGTGGCGTACCTCGCCGAGATGGGCATGATGATCACCGACATGATCATCGTCGGTCGCCTCGGCAGCAACGAGCTCGCGGCGGTAGGTCTCACGGCCGACTGGTTCTACGTGTTGCTGCTGATCGGCATGGGGACGGTTTCGATCGTGGGCGTGCTGGCGGCGCAAAGCCTGGGCGCAGGTGATCGCAAGGGCGTCACCGCTGCCGTCGAGCAGGGAATGATCGCCGCGACGATCATGAGCATCCCGGTCATGCTCGCCGTGTGGTACCTGGGTCCCGCACTGAAGCTGGCGAAGCAGGATGCCGATGTCGTCCGGCTCGTTACCGCTTACTCGCAGCCGCTGACAGCGGGCGTATTGCCGGTGTTGTGGTTCACCGTCCTCAGGAATTACCTGAGCGCGGTCGCCAAGGCGTCCGCGGTCATGCTCATTACCTTCGCAGCGCTGCTGCTCAACCTGGCGCTGAACTATACGCTGGTCTACGGGAAATTCGGCCTGCCGGCGCTCGGTGTCGTGGGCGCCGGCATTGGCACGACGATCGTCAACTGGACCATCTTCGGTGTCCTGGCGGCGCACGTCGCCTTCCACGATCGCTTCGCAGCGTATCGTCCCCGCCTGGTCCCGCGGGCGATCGATGTCCCCCTGCTGCGCGATATTTTCGTGCTCGGGCTGCCGATCACCGCGGCGCAGCTGCTCGGGGCCGGCATGTTTACGGCCGCCGCCGTATTGATCGGCATGCTGGGCGCCGTTTACCTGGCGGCGCAGCAGATCGTCTACACGGTCATCTACATCGCCTTGAGCATTTCCCTGGGCATCGGCGATGCGGTACGGGTTCGCGTCGCCTACGGCATCGGCGTCAGGTCCGTGGACGCCGCGCGCTGTTCGACGACGATCGGCCTCTGCATGGCGGCAGCCGTCACCATCCTGGGTTCCGCGGCGCTCTGGCTCTTTCCCGAGCTGATCGTCAGCATCTTCCTCGACACCGGGGACGTTGCGAATGCCGGCGCGCTGCTGCTGGCGGTGAACCTGTCCGTTTACGCCGGACTGTTCCAGGTATTCGACGGCGTCCTGATCGTCATGGCCAACGCGCTTCGAGGCCTGCGGGATACCCGGTCGCCGATGTGGATCATGCTGTCGGGCTACTGGCTCGTCGGTATCGGCATGGGTGCGATATTGTGTTTTCCGCTGGAGTTCGGGGCAGCAGGACTCTGGTGGGGCCTCATCCTCGGTCCTGTGATCGCCAATGTGCTGATGACCGCCAGGTTCCGCCGCCGCATCGCGGAGGCCGGGGCTCTCATTCCGGAACTCGACCACGCTGTCACCCATCCCGCCCGGTGACCTTCCACTTACTCCCGAGGACACACTGTTTCAGCATGTGGCAGCCGCCGCTGCCGCAATGTACTGCACCGCAGAGGGCTGGCATCATGACCGTCGCGTGCCGCGGCCAGGAGACGACGGATGGAGATCGAACGCTTTCAGATGGAGCGCACCCAGTGCCTCTATGAAAACGAAGTCAAATTCAACCTGTCGGAAAGCGGCGTCTGGCCGCTGACGCTCGAGGAGCTGCTGCCGGATCCGGCCGACCTGCAGGCGTTCGCGGCAGAACGCCTGCGCTATCCCCACTCGACCGGCCGCGAGCGCCTGCGGAGCAACATAGCCCGTTTCTACGGCGCGTCCGGCGCCGACTGCGTGACGGTTACCAACGGCGGTTCCGAGGCCAATTACATGACGTTGTGGGGCCTCGTCGGTAAGTCCGATCGCGTCGCCTTCATGGTGCCGAACTACCTGCAAGGCCTCGGCATCAGCAACGCCTACGGGCGCCAGGCGGATACCTATCGCCTCGTGATGCAGAAAAGGGATGCTGGCGGCTTCGAGTGGCGCCTCGACCGCGACAGCCTGAAGAACGCCGTGAAGCGCAATACGAAAGTCATCGTGGTGACGAACCCGAATAACCCGACCGGCGCGGTCCTCGATGAGGACGAGATGAACGCGATCGTCGCGGAAGCATCGCGGGTTCGCGCCTGGATACTCGCCGATGAAATCTACCGCGGCGCAGAGGTGGACCGCCCGCTGACGCCGACGTTCGCCGGGCGTTACGACAAGGTGATCATCACCGGCGGATTGTCCAAAGCTTTCGCCCTGCCGGGGCTGCGAACAGGTTGGGTCGTCGCCCCGCCGGCGATGATCCGTCACCTGTGCCAGTACCACGACTACCTGACATTGACCCCGTCGTTCATCTCCGACTACCTCGCCGATGTCGTCATGCAACCGGCGCGGCGCGACGAGATACTTGCGCGCACCCGCCGGATCATCAGTGAGAACCTGCCGCCCGTCGAGAAGTGGGTCGCCTCGCATGCGGATGTATTCGACTACGCGCGGCCCCGGGCCGGAGCAATCCTGACCCTGCGTTATCGCCTGCCGGTCGCGTCGGAGCCGCTGTTCAACCGCTTCCGAAAGGAGCAGTCCGTGCTGATCACGCCGGGCGCGCATTTTGGTATCGGCAAGTACATACGCATCGGATTCGGCTACGAGCTGCAGCATACGCTGAGCGGGCTGAAGCAACTCGATGCGCCGCTCAGGCAGCTTGCGAAGGGCAGACGCAAGCGCGGCGCGAACAAGGCAGCCGCATGAACTTCTTCACCTCACCATAAACCCGGCGACGAGATATAGCAGCACTCCACCTGCCGAGCAGGCAGCGAGTACTGGAATCATGCCGATCCTGAA
>DATABW010000327.1:0-5654 GCA_036259375.1 Woeseiaceae bacterium | reverse complement strand
GGACGGCCTGCGGGATCGCTTCAAGGAGTACTACGGGCTGGGAGCGCGGTTTTCGAAATGGCGCGCCGTGATCAACATCGGGGACGGCATTCCGACGGATTTCTGCCTCGATGCCAATGCGCACGCGCTGGCGCGCTATGCGGCCCTCTGCCAGGAAGCGAACATCGTGCCGATCGTCGAGCCCGAAGTGTTGATGGATGGCGCTCACAGCCTCGACCGCTGCGAGGAGGTGACGGCGAGGACGCTGCGCAAGGTGTTCCAGGCACTGAAAGCCCATCGCGTGGCGCTGCCGGGCATCGTCCTCAAACCGAACATGGTGATTTCCGCGACGGACGCGGAAGACCGCGCCGGCCCCGAGGAAGTCGCCGAGGCCACCCTGCGGGTGCTGAAAGCCGAAGTGCCGGATGAAGTGCCCGGGATTGCATTCCTGTCCGGCGGGCAGTCGGCCGAGGAAGCGACGGAGCATCTCGCCATCATGAACCGTATGGGCCCATTGCCCTGGGAGCTGTCGTTTTCCTACGGGCGCGCCCTGCAAGCCCCGGCGCTGGATGCATGGCGCGGCCGCGAGCAGCAGTTCGAAGCCGGCCAGCAGGCCCTGCTGAAACGGGCGAAGTTGAACAGCATGGCGCATCTCGGGAAATACGAGACGGCGATGGAGACCGCGGCGTAGTCTCACGCACCTGCAGGAGAGCGTCTCACGGGCGTTTCCAACGCTGCTATCGCCCGTGAGAAGGGCTCCTGGAGGGCCGGCACAGCTATGAACGACAGCACCGACAACCTCGTCGAGATCCGCGATCTCGACTACTCCATCGGCGAGCGCCAGATATTCAACGGACTGAATATCAATATCCAGCGCGGCAAGATCACCGCCATCATGGGCCCGAGCGGCACCGGCAAGACAACCCTGCTGCGCCTGATCACCCGCCAGGCAGTGCCGGACCGCGGGCATATCACGGTCGACGGGCGCGATCTCGCGAAACTCGGCCAGGAGGAGCTCTATTCGCTGCGCCGCAAAATGGGCATGTTGTTCCAGAACGGGGCGCTGCTCACCGATTACAACGTCTTCGAGAACGTGGCCTTCCCGCTGCGGGAACACACGAAGCTGCCGGCGCGCCTCATCCGGCACATCGTCCTCACCAAGTTGCACGCGGTCGGCTTGCGCGGTGCCGCGGACATGATGCCGCGCGAGCTCTCCGGCGGCATGGCGCGGCGCGTGGCGCTGGCGAGGGCCATGGTCATGGATCCCGACATCCTGATCTATGACGAGCCGTTCGTCGGGCTGGACCCGATTTCGATGGGCGTCATCGTGCGCCTGGTGCGGAAAATGAACGACGCGCTGGGGATTTCCAGCATAATCGTCAGCCACGACGTACAGGAGATTTCGACCGTGGCAGACTGCAGTTACCTCATCTCGAACGGCAAGGTTGCCGGATCCGGCAGTCCGCACGACCTGCACAACACCAGTTCGGACGTCGTACGGCAATTCATGCACGGCATGGCGGACGGACCCGTCGCCTTTCACTACTCCGCTCCGGATTACGCCGAGCAGCTTCTCGGTCGGGACGCCGAGTAAGCCCGGCGTGTTTTCGCCTCACCGGGGTTAATGCGTGCTGCGCGATCTGTTCTTGCAGTTCAAGGGTTTCGTGCGCACCTTCGGGTCGCTGCAGATCTTTTTCCTGCGGCTGCTCAAGAATTCGCCGAGCGTGTTCGTCAGGCGGTTTGGGCTGGTCAGCTACCAGGTCTATAACGCCGGCGCGCTGTCGCTGGTCATCATCATGGTCTGCGGGCTGTTCGTCGGCGGCGTGCTCGGCCTGCAGGGGTATTCGAATCTGGCCCGCTTCAACGCGGAGGACTCCGTAGGAACGTTCGCGGCGTTCTCGCTTCTAAAGGAGCTGGGACCGGTCATCACGGCGCTGCTGTTTGCGGGCCGCGCCGGAACGGCGCTGTCGTCGGAGATCGGCCTGATGAAGGCGACCGACCAGCTTGCGGCGATGGAGATGATGGCCATCAGCCCGCTGCGGCGGGTGATGGTGCCGCGATTTCTCGGCGGCGCGATCTCGATGCCCATGCTGACGGCCGTGTTCAACGTCGTCGGCCTGTTCGGAGCGCATATCGTCGCTGTCAACCTGATGGGTGTCGACGCCGGCGCGTTCTGGCAGCAGATTCATGCCGGGCTGGATCCCGCGGACGTCTACGAGGGCATCATCAAGAGCGTCGTGTTCGGCATCGTCGCGAGCCTGCTGGCGGTGTGGGAAGGTTATAATGCCGTGCCGACGGCCGAAGGTGTCGGACGGGCGACCACGCGCACCGTCGTCTCGACCGCGATTGCGGTGCTGATCTTCGATTTCATGATTACGGCCGTTGCGATCTGAGGGCAGGGCATGCAGCAAACGCGATCCATCGAATTCGGAACCGGGCTATTCGTGCTGCTCGGGCTGGCGGCGTTGTTCTTTCTGACGACCCAGACCACAGGATCCGAAGCGTTCAGCGGCGGCGACACTTTCCAGGTCTCTGCGCGGTTCCAGAACGTCGGTAACCTGAAGAACCGCGCTCCAGTGTCGATGTCCGGCGTCACCATCGGCAGGGTCACCTCGATACAATTCGATCCGGAGCGCCTGGACGCGGAGGTGACGTTCGTCATCGACAGCCGGTACGACAAGATTCCGGACGACTCGGATGCGGCCATATTGACCTCCGGCCTGCTCGGCAGCCAGTACATCGGGCTGCAGGCGGGCGGATCGGACACCTACCTGCACGACGGCAGCCAGATCATGTTCACGCAATCTGCCGTGGTGCTGGAAAACCTGATCAGCAAATACCTGTTCCAGAGCGGCTCGGACGACGAGTCGCAATGATTCACCACATGCAGGGAGTCGCATCGTGAAAATGATCCTCTTGGCCGCCACTCTCGCCTTTGCCGCGCTGCCCGCAATGGCGCAGCAATCGCCCGACGAGTTCGTGCGCGAGACCGCCGAGCTGCTCGACCAGGCCCTCCAGGACCGGAAGGAGGAACTGGCCGCCGACCGCGAAGCGTTGTACGCGCTGATCGACGAGATCCTGTTGCCGCGCTTCGACCGCCGCTATGCCGCACAACTGGTGCTGGGCCGCCATTGGCGCTCCGCCGATGAGGAGCAACGGCAGCAGTTCATCGACGCTTTTTACCGCGCGATGCTCAGGCGTTACTCGGAAGGCCTGCTCGAGTTCGAGCTGGGCCAGTTCGAAGTTCTACCGTACCGCGGCGATCCTTCGGAGCCGCGGACGATGGTGCGCACGACGGTCGAGCTAGATGACGGCACGACCGTGCCGGTCGACTACGGCCTCGTCAAGCGTGACTCCGACTGGCAGATGTTCGACGTGCGGATCGAAGGCATTTCCTATGTCCGGCGTTTCCGGACCGAGTTCAATTCCGAGATCCAGGCGACCAGCCTCGAGGCCGTGATCGAGCGGCTGCAAAAGGAAGCGACGCAGCCGCCACCGCCGGAGCCCGAAGACCCGTTCGAAACGCCGGCGAGCGAAAACGGATCCGAATGACCGGTTTCGAGCTCGTCGACAACGGCGGCGGCAGGTTTTCGCTCAACGGCCGAATGACCTTCGACACGGCAGGCCAGATCCTCCGCGAGAGCGAGGACCTGTTCGAGCAGCACACCCGCATCGAGGTCTCACTGGCGGGCGTCACGGCCTCCGATTCCGCGGCGCTCGCCCTGTTGCTGGAGTGGATTACCTGGGCGAATCACACGGTTCGGGAAATCAGCTTCATCGATGTCCCGGAGAAGATCAACGCGATCGCGAAGGTAACGGAGGTCGACAGCCTCCTCACCAAGGGCGAACGCTGGGCCGGTTTCATCGAGGCCCCGGCTTCCTGAAAGCGGCCGGAGGAGGCACCATCCCGTGCAGGAGCCCGTCTCTGTCGCGAGAGGGCGTTTGCACTCCGTGTCGCCCGTGAGACGGGCTCCTACAGGCCAAGTATCACCGCCGGCTCATTCGGGCTCCGGCAGGTCCTCCAGGAAATCGTCGTAGAAGTCCTCGTCCACCGGCGGATCCCCGTCATAGATCTCGAACTGCCGGTGCTGCAGGTAGGACTCGCGGAGCGCGATATACGGGTCGTACGAATCCTTGACGAATTTTTCCACCGAAAGGAAGCGCGCGCGCAGGTCGATGGACCTCAGGGCGAAGATCGAGTAGCGAATCCGGTCATGCTCGTACCAGAGAAGCGGGTCCGCCAGGAAATCCAGCGGCAGCGCGAGCGCATCGCGCAGGGTCTGGGGCCCGTAGAAGGGCACCATGACATAGGGTCCCGCCGGCACACCCCAGACTGCCAGTGTCTGGCCGAAATCCTCGCTGTACTTTTCGAATCCCATGCGGCTCGCGACGTCGAGCAGTCCGCCTACGCCCAGCGTGCTGTTGACCAGGAAGCGCCCGGTTTCGCTGAAACCTTCGCTGCCGTCGCCCTGCAGGAAGTTGTTGATGATGTGGAGGGGCCCACGCAGGTTGTCCGAGAAATTGCTGATGCCCTGTTGGAGGAAGTCCGGCATGACCTTGTCATAACCTTGCGCTATCGGCTTCAGGGTGGCGTCGTCCACCCGTGTGTTGAACTCGTCTATGCGCCGGTTCGTCGCCTCCCAGGGGTCGACCTCGGAGACCTGCTCCGGTTGCGATTCCTGCGGTTCCATAGCGGCGCAGCCGCCGGCCAGTACGAGGCAGGGCAGTAATGCGGCAAGCAGCGCGCGCGAATAGTCGATTACCGGCATGGTTCAGACCTGGACTGGAAAACGGGAAACAAGGAGCGGCGGGGCGGCAGTCTACCCGATCGAGCGGCTGCGTTGCATCTGCTGCAGTTGCTCTTCCGACATGTATTCCCGGATGAAGTTGATACGGGCTTCGAAGCGAATGCGCTGGATCTCCTCGAGGTCCGGCACCTGCAGCGCCTGCCGCAGGAAGTTCACTCCCTGCACCAGGTCGCCGGTCATGAAGCTGTATTCCGCCATGTAGTAGTGGGCTTCGGCGACGTCGCCAGCGTCGATGGCGGCCCGCGCGATCAGGCGCACCTGCTCGGGCGTCGGCGGCACGTTGTTCAGCAGGTCGAGCAGGATGCTGTGGGCGAGGCCCGGATCGTCCAGCTGCAGCAGCGCTTGCGCGTAGTGCACGATGAGCGGCACGTTGCGGGGAAAGAGCTCCCGCGCGCGCTCGAACGTGGCGCGTGCCGCGTCGATGCGTTCGAGGCCCAGCTGCGCCTCGGCGAGGCCGATGTGATACGGAATCACCTTCTGGTCCTTGCTGGTCAGCTCCTCGAAGATGCGGTTGGCTTCGTCATATCGGCCGGCCCGCATGTAAGCGACGGCGCGGCCGTAGCGCTCCGCGTCCGACTGCTTCTCGTAGCTCTCCTGCTCGAACAGGGAGACGGCGGCCTCGGGCGTGTTGGCCCCCGCCACCATCAGCCTGGCGCGCGCTAGGCCATAGTTCGTGGAATCGTCGGACGCCACGACGTTCGGATAGTCGCGGGCGCGGCCGCGCGCTTCGGCAATACGCGCGCTGCTGACCGGGTGCGTGCGCAGGAACTCCGGCATCCGGGATTCCATCGGGCGGGTGTTATCGGATATGACTTCGAAGAAGGACGCCATGCCCTGCGGGTCGAAACCGGCATCCGCTAGTGCGCT
>DATABW010000326.1:0-1962 GCA_036259375.1 Woeseiaceae bacterium | reverse complement strand
GCGAGCAGCAGTTTCTGCTTCAAACCGATGTCCCTGTTCTTGCGAGAAGACCGACGTGCAATCTAACCGCAGCCTCGGGTCGGGGAAAAGCGTCGGACCTGCTTTCGGTTAACGGTTACGGCCGATTCTGCCATTCAGCTTCAGCATCACGTGGCGATTCTGGACCGTCTGAGGCTTCCCTGGGACCGGCGAAAAAGGGTGGTCTGGCACAAAGTAGCGAGGGAATAGGGCGCTCCCATGGCCTGAACGGTCGAGACCGTTAACCAAAGCCGGGTCCGCCTGTGGGCGCGCCGGGCCTTCGCCCCCGGCCGCCTCACCTGTAGATTCACACATCCGTTGTCCAACCAGCGAACAGGCGCATGGCGGAATCCAGACGCAGAACCGTGACCGTGGCAGTCGGCGGCGTGCCCGTGGGCGGCGCTCACCCCATCGTCGTGCAGTCCATGACGAATACCGACACGGCTGATCCGGCCGGCACGGCGGAACAGGTAGCCGCCCTCGCCGCCGCCGGCAGCGAGCTCGTCCGCATCACCGTCAACACGGATGAAGCGGCCGCAGCCGTCCCGGAAATCATCCGCCTCCTCGGCCGCTGGAACGTTGCCGTGCCGATCATCGGCGACTTCCACTACAACGGACACCTGCTGCTGACGAAGTACCCGGAAATGGCGCGCGCACTGGCCAAATATCGCATCAATCCCGGCAACGTCGGCGCAAAGCGGCGGGATGAGAATTTCCGAACCATCATCGGCGCCGCCATCGAATACGGAAAGGCCGTCCGCATCGGCGTGAACTGGGGATCCCTCGACCAGCAGCTGCTCACCGAGATGATGGATGCGAATGCCGCATCGGCGAGACCGCTGGACGCGAAAAGCGTGATGCTGGAAGCGATGTGCGAGAGTGCGCTGCGCTCCGCCCGTCTCGCCGAGGAGACCGGCCTGCCCCATGACCGGATCATTCTGAGTGGCAAGGTATCCGGGGTCCAGGACCTCATTGCCGTTTACCGCATGCTCGCCGCCCGCTGCGACTACCCGTTGCACCTCGGGCTCACCGAAGCCGGGCTCGGCACGAAGGGGGTCGTGGCGTCGACGGCCGGGCTCGCGGTGCTGCTGCAGCAGGGGATCGGCGACACCATCCGGGTCTCGCTCACGCCGCGGCCGGGCGGCGACCGGACGGAGGAAGTCCTCGTCGCGCAGCAGATCCTGCAGTCCCTGGAGCTGCGCAGCTTCAGCCCCCAGGTGACGAGCTGCCCAGGCTGCGGGCGCACGACCAGCACGTTCTTCCAGAAGATGGCAGAGGATATCGGCGATTACATCAAGGTCCGGCTGCCACTGTGGCGCGAACGATATCCCGGCGTCGAGGACATGAAGGTCGCGGTGATGGGCTGTGTCGTGAACGGCCCCGGCGAGTCGAAGCACGCGAACATAGGGATCTCGCTGCCGGGCACGTTCGAGGAGCCGAAGGCGCCCGTGTACGTCGATGGACGTCTGTACACCACTCTGCGGGGCGACGCGCTCGTGACGGAGTTCCTCGCCCTCCTGGATTCCTATGTGGAGCAACGGTATGGCGCGGGTGCGGTCGAGCAGGTCACTGTCGACGACGCTGCGGCGGTGTGAGCGCCCGGCTGTTCGAACGCGGGATGTCGGGTCCCACCAGCGGGCGCCCGGCGCCGCTGCCGGTTCCGCGGCAATTCGGTTAACTTCAAGTTATACAACAATTTATACGATACGAACGTCCTGGCACCGGCCTCGCCTCGGCATAGGGTCCGGAAGCCGTTTGACGCAACCGTGACCGCAGTCAGCGGCCGTACGGTTCGCGACGTTCTGACAAAAAGCCCCGGGACAATACGATGCACAAGAGATCACTCGCGCGCGTTCTGCCCCCGCTGCTCGCAGTTCTCGTCGCAGCCGAGGCGGGAGCACAGGAAGCGCCTCCGACGCTGACGCTGGAAGAGGCCGTTCAGCT
>DATABW010000325.1:0-6450 GCA_036259375.1 Woeseiaceae bacterium | reverse complement strand
GCAGACCTTTGCGGGGGATCCGATCTACCGGGACGGCGCCGGAGTGGCCCGCGAGGAAGTGGAGCGCCGTGTCGAGGCCTGGTGGCGGCCGTATCATGGCCGAATCGCGGATGCCCTGGCGCAAATCCGGCAGGAGCACGGCTTCGCCTTGCTGTGGGATGCGCACTCGATACGCGGCGAGGTGCCGCGGCTGTTCGAGGGCAGGCTGCCCGAGTTGAACTTCGGCACCAACGACGGGAAAAGCTGCCCGGACACCGTGCTGCGCCGCATCATGGAAGCCGCCGCGCAGCTTCCGTACTCGACGGTCGCCAACCAGCGGTTCAAGGGCGGTTACATCACGCGCCATTACGGCCGGCCGGACGAGGGCGTGCACGCCGTGCAGCTCGAGATCGCGCAACGCTGCTACATGGACGAATCCACGCTGGGCTATGATGAGTTGCGGGCCGGCCAGCTCTCCCGGGCGATCGAAACCCTGCTACGGCTGTATGTGAATGCAATCCGACACATCGAAAGCTGAACGCAAGAAGGAGTCCTTTCTCGAGGGGATGACGAAGCGGCTGCGGGAGGCGGCTGCCCTGGGGCACGTACTGGCGACCGAGCCCCGCGCATTCCCCGGCGCGCTCTGGCGGGTTCTCAAGCGCTTCGTGCGCACCGTCTGGAACGCCCGCGGCGGCGGGCTCTACGCCTGCGGCTTCGTGGTGACGTTCCTGTGGCTGGAAGCCACCACGTTCGTCGGCGAGCTGGTGTCCAGCGGCAGCCTCGCGTCCTTCTTCTCCGAGCAGCTGATCGAGTTCGTCTTCCGCTTCACCGTCCAGTCGTTGACCAACACGGTGAGCGCGTTCCTGTGGCCGGTCTGGGTGATCCAGATGTCGCCTGTGTGGGGCCTGGCCGCGCTCGGTGCGCTCTACATCGTGTTCCCTCGCTACATCAAGGACCCCATCACGCATTGGCTGTTCCACGACGACGAGGAAGCACCGCCGGAAGAGCCGGAGAATGAAGCGCGGTAAAAAGCGGGGCGGCAATCACGGATCGGGCGCTCCGGTTGTCTTCACGGTGGGTCATTCGACCCGGAGTTTCGAAGAACTGGTCGCGTTGCTGCGGGCGCACGGCGTCGAGCGGCTGGTGGACGTGCGCACGATGCCGCGCTCGCGGCGCAATCCGCAATTCAATCGCGAGACGCTGGGGCCGGCGCTGCGCAATCGCCGCATCGCCTACCGGCACATGCAGGACCTTGGCGGCCTGCGCCGCACGCATCCCGAATCCGTCAACGGCGGCTGGCGCAACGCATCGTTCCGGGGCTACGCGGATTACATGCAGACGGAGGCATTCGGGAAAGCCGTCGAGCGGCTGGTGGAGCTTGCGGAGGAGAAGACGACGGCCATCATGTGCGCCGAGGCCGTGCCCTGGCGCTGCCACCGCTCGATGATCGCCGATGCGCTGATCGTCCGCGGCCACGAGGTGCGCGACATCATGAGCGGGAAGAGCGCAAAGCCGCGCAGGCTGAACCCGATGGCCAAAGTCGACGGCGAGCAGATCACCTATCCCCCCTCCTAGGACCGCAATGCGGGCTTACTGCGCGACTCCCACGCGCCAGACAACGTTGCCCACGTCGTCCGCTACCAGCAGCGCGCCGTCACCGGCGACGGCGACCCCCGCCGGCCGCCCCCGTGCTTCGCCCTCGTCGTTCACGAACCCGGTGAGCACGTCCTCCGCGGGTCCGGCCGGCTCGCCGCCAGCGAACGGCACGAAGATCACCTTGTACCCGCTCAGGACCTCCCGGTTCCAGGAGCCGTGCTGGCCGACGAAGGCGCCGCCGCGGTACTTCGGAGGCAGCAGCTCGCCGTCGTAGAACACGAGCCCGAGGGAGGCGGTGTGCGAGCCGAGCGCATAGTCGGGCACTATCGCGCGTGCGACCAGGTCGGGGCGCGGCGGCTCGACCCGCTCGTCGACGTGCTGCCCGTAATAGCTGTAGGGCCAGCCGTAGAAGCCGCCTTCGCGAACGGAGGTCATGAAGTCCGGCACGAGATCGCTGCCGATCTCGTCGCGTTCGTTGACGGCCGTCCACAACTCGCCGCTTTGCGGCTGCCAGTCGAGCCCGTTGGGATTGCGCAATCCGGAGGCGAATACGCGGGTCTCTCCCGTCCGCGGGTCGATCTCGAGAATGGCGGCACGGTTTTCTTCCATCTCCATTCCGTGCTCGGCAACGTTACTGTTGGAGCCGACGGTGGCGTAGAGGCGGGAGCCGTCGCGGCTGGCGATGACGTTCTTCGTCCAGTGGTGATTGAACTGGCCCGCAGGCAATTCGGCGACGATCTGCCCGGGCGCGGTAATCGTCGTTTCGCCGCCTTCGTATGGAAAGCGCACGATCGCGTCCGTGTTCGCTACGTAGAAGTCGTTGCCCACCAGCTCCATGCCGAATGGCGAATTGAGGTCTTCGAGGAAGGTGGTCTGTGTTTCGGCCCGCCCGTCGCCATCGGCATCGCGGAGCAGGGTGATGCGGTTCGCGCTCGGCGTGGCTGCGCCCGCGTTCTTCATGACCTTGCCCATGGCCCAGCCGCGTATCCCGGTGCCGTGCTCGGGCCGCGGCGGCGCATTGGTCTCGGCCACGAGAACGTCGCCGTTCGGCAGCACGTAGAGCCAGCGCGGGTGATCGAAACCACGTGCAAATACATTGACTGTGAGTCCCTCTGCGGCAACGGGCGTTTCACCCTCCGGCCAGCCGACCGCCGGCGCGATGTTGACGATCGGAATGAGCGACGGGTCGGGCTCCGGCAGGACGGGATCGGGACCCATGCCGGCCTCGACCGGCAGCACCGGCGACTCGCCGCAGCCGGTGAGAGTCAAAGCCAGGAGGATGACCAGGAGCGGCTCGGCGAGCCGACAGTGGCTGTTCGGATCCATCGAATGTCTCCCCTTTTATGGATCGACATATCCCCGAACTCCCGCGCCGTTTCAGCGTAGCACAGCGCGACGCCGATGCGACCCGGATTTCGCGTACTGCCGCAAAAGCGATTAGGCTATACATTCCGGTCCGGTATGGGCCGGCAAACCCACCGTAAAGCCCCGATCCGCACTTCGCCGAGTCGAATGACGCAGGCCGTCGTCCGGCGGCGATGCAGGCATCACTGAACAAGGAGTTGAAACGATGCAATGTCCCGCATGCGACAACGTCACGCTGGTCATGGCCGACCGGCAGGGCGTCGAAATCGATTACTGCCCGCAGTGCCGCGGGGTCTGGCTGGACCGCGGCGAACTGGACAAGATCATCGACCGCAGCGCTGCGCTGGAAGCCGGGCCTGCAGCGCGCTCCGGCGGCGACCGCTACCCGGACGCCAGGCATGGCAGGGATTACGACGATGATCGTCGGCAGCGTCCGCAGCATCGTCGCAAGAAGAAGGGTTTTCTCGGCGAGATGTTCGACTTCGACTGACGCAGCAGCACCTGCGGCGCCATTCAGCGGCCTCCGGTGTTGTCGGTGCGGCGCACCCTCGGCGCCACTTCGCGTTCGTAGAGCTGCTCGAAGTGCGACCTCAGGTCGTTGCCGTCCTGGCTGTACTTCTCCAGGTGAGCGTCCAGGGTGTCCTCGGTATCGAGAATTTGCCCGAAGAGCGTGCTGCCGTCCCTGGCTGCGTCCGGCACGCCGGTCAGATGCTCGTTCAGGTACTCCCTGGTCGCCTGTAGCGCGGCGAACTCCTGTTGCAGCAGGCGCTCGACGTACTCGGACTTGCCGATTCTTCCGCGCAAGGCCTGCTGGTGGATTTCCTCGAACGACGCGCTGCGCCGGAGGTTGTGCAGCTCGAAGAGGAGTCCGGCCAGCTGGTCCCAGCCGGGGCTTGCCGAGCTCACCCGGATAAGTGCCGTGCCCCGGGGGACCTTGCCGGTGCCGGATGGGTACTCGTGTTCGGCGGCCCGCCCGGAGACCGGCTCTGAAGGGTCCCACAAGGGCCGGGGATTCTCCCGGCCGAGTTCCTCCACCAGCCAGTTCCGCACTTCCACGCGCTCCATCAGGACCGCGGCGAGCTGCGGGCGATCCTCGAGGATGACTTCGAGCTGCGATTTGCCGTACGGCTTCGTTGGTGTCGATGCCGCCGCGGAGGGCTGCGAGACGAATATCAAGATCACCAGGGCTGCGAATGACGCCAGCCGCACGGCGGGCTCGCGCTTGCACGGGGAGCTTTGCTCTCTACGCCTGGGCGTCAGGGGCTCTGCGGCTCGCGTTTTCTTCATCGTGGAAATTCACAGGGCGGGCAGGGCAGGCTTGACGACCATGATGGCGACGGCCACGAGCGGCGCCAGCAGCGCGACCGTTCCCCACAGTTGCCAGCTCGCATACTGCTTACGGAACCTTTCCCCGATCCCGGGCTCCCCGAGCCCCTGCCGCGCCAGCCGAACAAGCTCGCGTTGCAGTGGCGCGACCCGCATCCCGAAAGCGGCGCCCGAGATCACGAGCAGCGCGATGCCCCAGAGGATCCAGCCGGTGCCGAGGATCGGGTAACCGCCCGTCATGGCGGCTGCGAAGCCGCTCGCCGTGAGCCCGATGACGCCGGGCGTCGTGAACCAGCGGTCGGCCCGGATGATCCCGTCGAATGTCGCGGCGATCAACGCGGAATCGCCGCTCCGAACGGCGTTCGCGGCCCAGAGCACGCCGGTCGTGATGTTGCCGACGAACAGGATTACCGAGACCACGTGCACGAGCTTCCAGATCAGGTAGTCCATGCGCTCCCCGGATCGCTACCGGCGAAGGCGCCCTGCGAGAGGCTGTCGGCTCCCGAAACGCCGTTCATGCAGCCGTGACCACCACCGGCGCGCCGCGAGTGATGATCATGGTGTGCTCGTACTGTGCCGAAAGATTCCCCGGCTCGGCGAGCAACGTCCAGCCGTCCGCACCTTCCGTTACCTGCCGGCTCTTCGTGGACAGGAACGGCTCGATCGTGATGACCGCGCCTTCCTCCAGCACGCGGCGGTCGCGCGGGGCGCGGTACCCCGGAATGTGATCGGGCGCTTCGTGCAGCGCGCGTCCGACACCGTGGCTGCCCAGGTTTTCGATGATGCGGAAGCGGTGTCGCTTCGCCGTGCGCTCGATCGCCGCGCCGATGCCGTTCAGAGGCGCGCGTGCCCGCGCCGCCAGCATCGCGGCCGCGAGTGCCTGGCGCGTGGCGTGGCACAGGCGGTTCTTCAGCTCGGAGGAGGGCGGCACCACGCCCGTGCCGCCGGTATCCGCGAAATAGCCGTCCAGCTCCGCCGAGACGTCGATGTTCACGACGTCGCCCGCGCGAATGATCCGGTCCCCGGGTACGCCGTGGGCCGCTTCCTCGTTGATGCTGATGCAGGTCGCGCCGGGAAAATCGTACGTGAGCTGCGGCGCCGAGCGCGCGCCTTCGCGATCCAGCAAAGCCGCCCCGAATGCGTCGAGCTCGCGCGTAGTCATCCCCGGCTCCATGGCGCCGAGCATCTTCTTCAGCACGGTCGCGACGATCAGGCCGACGCGCTTGAGCGCAACGACGTCGTCATCCGACTCGATCGTCATCCCGCGCCGGTCGTTTCGAGGATGCGCTTGCGCTCCTTCTCGCGCTTGTCGAACTCGACCTGCCAGGCGGAGCGGTGCACGGCCGGCGCAACCTGCACGGCCGTCACCTTGTATTCCGGGCAATTCGTCGCCCAGTCACTGTATTCAGTAGTGACCACGTTGGCGCCGGTCTCCGGGTCGTGGAAGGTGGTGTAGACGACACCCGGCTGCACGCGATCGGTGATCTTCGCCTGCAGGGTGATGTCGCCCTTGCGGCTGGACAGGGATACCCGCTCGCCGTCCTTGATGCCGCGCACCTCCGCATCGGAGGGATGGATCTCCAGCAGGTCCTCGTGGTACCAGCGGACGTTCTCCGTGCGGCGAGTCTGCGCGCCCACGTTGTACTGGGTCAGCGTCCGGCCGGTCGTCAAGAGCAGCGGGAACTTGCGGTTCGTGCGCTCTTCGGTGGGCACGTAGGCGGTTTCGATGAACAGGCCCTTGCCGCGCACGAACTCGCCGACGTGCATGATCGGAGTGCCCATCGGCGCCGTTTCGTTGCAGGGCCATTGCACGCTGCCGACCCGGTCGAGGAACTCGAAGGACACGCCGCGGAAGCTCGGCGTGAGCTCGGCGATCTCGTCCATGATCTCGGCCTGGCTGGCGTAATTCATCGGGTAACCCAGCGCCTGCGCGAGTTCCTGCGTAATGAGCCATTCGGCCTTGCCCTGTTGCGGCTCCATCACCGGCCGCACGCGGTTGATGCGCCGCTCGGCGTTGATGAACGTGCCGTCCTTCTCGAGGAAGGAAGTGCCCGGCAAAAACACGTGCGCGAACTTGGAGGTTTCGTTCAGGAACAGGTCCTGCACGACCACGCATTCGAGGCTGGAAAGCGCCGCCTCGACGTGCTTGGTGTTGGGATCCGACTGCGCGAGATCCTCGCCCTG
>DATABW010000324.1:0-3628 GCA_036259375.1 Woeseiaceae bacterium | reverse complement strand
GCCGCACCTCCACCGGATCGGCGTCGCGCAGCAGGATGCCCCCGAAGCTCTCCGGCGGCAGGTCCAGCACCGTCAGCTGGACGCGCCCGGACCCGGTCTCGAGCCAGACGCTGCGGCTGGTGCTGTAAGCGGTAATCCCGGGCACGCGCACGAGATCGGCGACCAGCCCCGGGTCCAGGGTGCCACGATCGACGCCCACGTAGATATCCGAGCGGAGGGTGCTTTCCAGCCACTCGCCGACCGAGTCACGGAAGCTGTCGACCATGATGCTCACCCCGAGCGTGGCCGACACGGCGACGCCGAGCGCCACGATGGCCACCGCGGTGCGGCTGAGCGAGGCGCCGATGCCGGAGATCGCGAGCCGCCCCGCGGCTCCGCCGAGCACCGCGCCTAACGGCGTCAGGGCTCCTGCGATCGCGCGCACGAAAATCGGGATGCAGAGGGCGAGTCCGGGGATCAGCATGAACAGGGCGAACAGGCCGGCTACGAGACTGCGGCCGGAAATCTCGAGCAGCACTGCGGCGAGGGCGGCAGCAACGAGGCCGACCAGCGCCAGTGCCGGCAGCAGCGTTCCCGTGCGCCGCTCCAGCGAAGCGCGCGCCAGCGCCAGCCGGGGCAGCGTCGACGCCGCCTCCCAGGCCGGCACCGCGGCGGCGACCAGCGTCGCAGTTAGCCCGGCCGCTACGCCCTTCGCGATGGCCAGCGAATCCGGGGTGACGCCGGTGACTGTTACCACGAAGTAGAGGTCGTTGATCGAGCGTGACACGAGTGCCAGCAGCCACTCCGCGAGCCAGAGACCGAGCGCGACGCCGGCCGTGCTGCCAATGATGCCGAGCAGCAGCGCTTCGCCCAGCACCAACGCAAGCAGCTCCCGCCGGCTCACACCCAGCGCCCGCAGGACACCGAACGTGCCGCGGCGCTGCAGGACCGCGAAGCTGATGCTGTTGTAGATCAGGAACACGCCGACCAGCAGCGCGAGCAGGCTCATGGCCTGCAGGTTGGTTTCGAATGCGGCGCTCATGTCGCTCACCGACTCGGTACGTCCGGCGGCCGGCAGCAACTGCACGTCCGGCGGCAGTTCGGATGCCACTCTCTCGACCGCCGCCTGGTCCTCCGGCGGCAGGCGCACGTCGATGCGGGTCAGCCGCCCCTGCCAGCCCAGCCACTCCTGCGCGGTCGCAATGTCGGCGATCAGCAGGTTATCGAGCCGCCGTTCCGTGTCGCTGCCCGCAAAGCCGGCCAGCGTCGCCTCCAGCGGCCTGCCGTTGGCGAGCACGGTGAAGGTGTCGCCGGGCGCCAGGCCCAGCGACTTCGCGGTCCGCTCCGCCAGCAGCACGGCCCCGGGTTGGGTCAGCAGGCGGCGGAGCCTCTCGAATCCGCCCAGGACCGAATCGGGCGCCGTGTAGTCGCGGAACTCGGCCTCGGCCAGCGGGTCGACGCCCAGCAGCTGCAACGTCACGTCGCCCGTGTCGACATAGTCCTCCACGATCGGCGCAAGCTTGCGAAGGCCCTCGTCGACCCGCAGGACGGCATAGAGGTTCTCGTCGACGCCTGCCGGGCCGCCGACGATCTGGTGGGTTGCTTCCCCGTTGACGGCGTCCATCGAAAGCAGGAATGCTCGCCTTGAACTGTCGACGGCCAGATCGACCGCCACCATCATGGCGATCCCCACGGCGATGCCGGCGAGGGCCGGCGCGAGCTGCCACGGGTGGCGCAGCAGGTAATTGCAGCTGGCGCGGACGAGTGCCGGCATCAAGCGCTGGAGAGAATCCGACCGTCGCGGAGCTCGACGGTCCGGTCGCAGAAAGCGGCGACACGTGCGCTGTGGGTCGCGACGATCATCGTCCCGCCGGCGTGCCGCACGAGGGAATCGAGCAACGCGAGTACCTCTTCGGTCGTTCGATCATCGAGATTGCCGGTCGGCTCGTCGGCGAGCACCAGGGAGGGGCGATGCGCGAGCGCTCGGGCGATCGCCACCCGTTGCTGCTCACCGCCCGACAGCAGCTCGGGCCAGGCTCCGCGTCGATCGCCCAGGCCGACCGCCGCCAAAAGGTCGTTTACGCGCTGGTCCGCTTCCGGGTTGCCGAACCCGTTCAGCTCCAGCACCAGCCGGACGTTTTCGCGAACAGTGAGAGTCGGCACCAAATTGAACGACTGGTAAACGAAGCCCACATTGCTGCGCCGCCACAGCGTGCGATCACGCTCGCTCATGGCCGTAATGACAGCGCCGTCGACCTCGACCTCGCCTTCGTCGGGAGCGTCAAGGCCGCTGATGAGATTCAGCAGCGTCGACTTGCCGGAGCCGCTGCGGCCCCGGATCGCAACGGTTTCACCCCGCGCGAAGCGCGCGTGGAGGCCGTCGAGCACGGTGTGCAGCTGCTCGCCCTCGCGGTATCGGCGGCTCAGGTTCCGGACCTCGACGCGGGCCGATGCAGCTTCGTTGCTCATGGATCTCCGACCGGGCACGGCTGCCGGACCAAAAGTGTGACGAACAGTCCTGACACTCCTTGCACCAGCCGGTAAAATCCGCTGCGATTCAAGGGCAGGCCTGCTGATTATAAAGTGATCTGAAGGATCCTCGAATGACCTGCGACCGCCGCAGAAACGCTGTAACCGGCCGATGAAGGCCAAGCTTCCCGTCGAAGTCTACCTGCCGCTGCTGCTGAGCGCCGCCGCCGTGCTGGGCGTATCGCCGTTCCTGGTAATCCGCCTGGTGAATGGAGAATGGGTGATGGCAGCCGTCGACGCCGCGATCATCGGCGCCTTTGCCTTTCTCGGACTCTCCGTTCTGCGGCCGCGCCGCGTGCGGTTCGCGAGCGTCTGTATCGCCATTCTGTGCGTCGTCGGGATGCTGACGACGATTTACGTGCAGGAAGAGAGGCAGGTCTTCTGGGCTTATCCGGCGTTGCTCGCCGTCTTCTACCTGGTCAAACCCGGCGAGGCGGTGTTGATCGCGGCGGTGACGATACTCGCCCTCGCGCCCGAGCTCGTGCCCACGACGGAACCGCTCAGATTGACCACCATTTTCATCACGTTGATCATGACCAGCACGTTCGCTTATGCCTTCGCCTTCCTGACCCGGGGACAGCGCGACCAGCTGCTGGTGCTGGCCCGCAAGGATCCCCTCACGGGTGTCGGTAACCGGCGCGCACTCGACGAAAAGCTGGCGGAAGTCTGCGCCTCGCAAACGCGCAGCAACGTGCCGGCATCCATGCTGTTGCTGGACATCGACAACTTCAAGGAAATCAACGACGAGTTCGGGCATGCCGCAGGCGACCAGATCCTCGTGCGCCTGACCGAAGTGATCGAGCTGCGCATCCGCGTCACCGACAGCCTCTACCGCATCGGCGGCGAGGAGTTCGTGGTCGTTCTCGAGGGGCAGAAGAAGGATCAGGCGCGGCGGCTCGCGGAGCAGCTGCGTACGCTCGTAGAGGCCAACGAGCTGGCGCCCGGCGGTACCGTGACCATCTCCCTCGGAGTTGCCGAGCTGGGGCCAGGCGAACGACCCGAGCAATGGCTGCGCCGGGCCGACGTGGCCCTGTACGAGTCGAAGCGGTCCGGGCGCAACCAGACCAGCCTCGCCACTACGGGCAAGGTGCTGCACCTCGATCCGAACCGGTAGTTTTCG
>DATABW010000323.1:0-6431 GCA_036259375.1 Woeseiaceae bacterium | reverse complement strand
GCAGCAGGCACCAGATCACGAGCTGCCATTCGGGCATCCTGCCGAAAAAACGATCGATTGCGTAAATCATCCCTAAAGCACCCGCTGCCGGCGGACGCCGGCCGCACCATTATAAGTGACCGGGTGCGCCGCCGATGCACTCCTTTTTCATGCCGCCGGTGCGCAGGCAACCGTGGCGCGGGGGCGGCCCGAGAGATCGGGATGGCATCGGACTCCGGACCAGCCCTGCGCCTCGAGGATGCTTGCCACCGCCCCCCGCTGCTCGATGCCGTGCTCGAGCAGGAGCGGCGACCCGGGTTGCAGCAGCGCGCGGCAGTCGCGGGCGAGCAGGCGAATGGCGGCAAGCCCGTCCTCGCCGGCCGCGAGCGCAATGGCCGGCTCGTGCCGCAGCGCATCCAGCGCCGGATCGCCGTGCGGAACATAAGGCGGGTTGGACACTACCAGGTCAAAGCGGCGGCCGGCCAGCGGCTCAGTCCAGTCGCCTTGCAGGAAAGAGACGTTCGCCAGTTGCAGTCTTCGCGCGTTCTCCCGCGCCACGCCGAGGGCTGCTTCGCTGACGTCCGTTGCGGTCACCTCGCAAGTCGGCCGTTCGCTTGCGATTGCCAGGGCGACGGCGCCGCTGCCGGTGCCGAGATCCAGCACGCGGTACTCCGCCCGCCGCGGAATGTGCCGCAAGGCGAGCTCCACCAGCAGCTCGGTCTCCGGCCGCGGCACCAGCGTGTCCGGCGTGACGATGAGCGGCAGTGACCAGAATTCCTTTTCCCCGGTGATGTAGGCGAGCGGCAGTCCCTGCTTCCGGCGTTCGACGGTGTCGAAGAAGCGCGCGACCGCCGCCTCGTCCAGCACGTCCTCCGGATGCGCGAAGAGATAGGAGCGCGCGACGGTGAGTGCGCGCGCGAGCAGGAGCTCGGCGTCGATTCGCGGGCTCTCACTGTGCGAACGCAGTTCCTCGATGGCGCGTGCCAGGGCGGCATCGATTCTCATTGAGCGCGTTCTCCGGGATGCACGGAACGACCATGATATTACGTGGCCAGTCGATGGGAAGTCCGATAACCTTCGCCAGCCCATGAAACGAAAGCTCAGAAGGCTCGCTGCTTACTTGCCGGCAAGTTGGCAGCAGGAACTCAGGCGGCACTACTTCAGCCGCCAGATTCGAGCGAACTCCTTTCGGATCCGCGAACCGGAATACGATCTGCTGCCCTCCCTTGTCTCAGTGGGAGACTGGGTGCTGGACATAGGCGCCAATGTAGGACACTACACGATGCGGCTTTCCGAACTCGTCGGCGAGAATGGCCGGGTGATCAGCTTCGAGCCGGTGCCGGAGACGTTCGAGCTGCTGGCGCGACACGCGGCCATGACGCCGTGCAAGAACATCAGCCTGGTCAACGCCGCGGCCTCAGCATCCGTCGGTTTATCGACCATGAGCATTCCGAAATTCGAGGATGCCGAGCTTCGCAACTATTACAGGGCGCAATTATCGGCCGAGGGGGATCGTTCGGGTTTTCCGGTCCTCCGTTTAACGGTGGACTCTCTTGCGCTGCCCAATGCCGTTCAGCTGGTGAAAATAGATACAGAGGGGCATGAGCTGTCCGTTCTCCTTGGAATGAAGAGATTGTTGGAGCGGGATCGCCCGACGGTCATAGCGGAAGACGGCGATCCTGAGGTAATCCGCTTCCTGGAGGCACTCGGCTACGCGTCAGAGAAGCTGGCAACCTCGTGCAACCGACTATTCCGGCCTCGCAGCACGATTGCCGCGCCTGGCTGATCAATCGGTTTTCAGCGGGTTCGCCAGCGTAACGCCGGCACAAACTGTAAACTGCGGCGCTCGGGGAAGGGGGAAAGCACGATGCGCGATTGGATTACCGCGGCTAATGATTTCGTCAACGGGATCGTCTGGGGGCCGCCTTTCATGTTGCTGCTGGCGGGCACCGGCCTGTACCTCACGATCCGCCTTGGTTTCTTCCAGTTCACCCACCTCGGCCACGCCTGGCGCCGGACTTTCGGTTTGCTGTTTCGCCGAGACGCGGCGGTCGAAGAAGGGGCCATCAGCCCGTTCCAGGCGGTCGCGTCGGCGATGGCCGGAACGGTCGGCGTCGGCAACATCGCCGGCGTCGCCACCGCGATCGCGCTCGGCGGGCCCGGCGCGATCTTCTGGATGTGGATGGTGGCGCTGGTCGGCATGGCCACGAAACTGGCCGAAGCCACCCTGGGTGTAAAGTTCAGGCAGATCGACGCCGACGGCCGTATATCCGGCGGCGTATTCTATTACATAGAAAAAGGCCTGGGCGCACGCTGGAAATGGCTGGCCTTGCTGTACGCGTTCCTCGCGGGGCTGGCCGCGTTCGGTATCGGCAACATGGTGCAGTCGAACACCGTGGCGCATGCGTTGTCGACCGGCTTTTCGATTCCGGGGTGGGTGACGGGCCTCGTGATCGTGGTGCTGGTCGGGGCGGTGACGCTCGGCGGGATCCAGCGCATCGCCACTACGGCCGAGAAGATCGTGCCGTTCATGGCCCTCGTGTACATCGTGGGCTCGCTCGCCGTGCTGGCATTGCATTTCACGGCCATCCCGGCGGCCTTTGCGATGATCTTCGAGCATGCGTTCAGTCCGGCTCCCGCCGCCGGCGGGTTTGCCGGCGCCGCCGTGGCCGAGGCAATACGCTACGGCGTTGCGCGCGGCATCTTCTCGAACGAGGCCGGTCTCGGTTCCGCGTCGATCGTTCACGCGCAGGCCCGCAACACGCCGTTTGCGCAAGGTCTCTGGGGGATGTGGGAAGTCTTCATCGACACGCTGGTGGTGTGTACGATGACCGCCCTGGTGATCCTCGTGACCGGCGTGATGACCAGCGGGCAAACGGGGGCTGAGCTGACCAGCCAGGCCTTTTCGACCGGGCTGCCCGGCCCCGGCGGCTACCTCGTGTTGCTGGCGATCGTTCTCTTCGCGTACACGACGATGCTGACCTGGAACTTCTATGGCGAGAAAAGCTGGGAATACCTGTTTGGACGCAAGGTCGTATTGCCGTACCGGCTGGTATTCCTCCTGTTCCTGTACGTCGGCGCGGTTGGCGGCCTGCAACTGATCTGGAGTGTCGCCGATACCCTGAATGGATTGATGGCTGCGCCGAACCTGCTTGCGCTGATCCTCCTGGCCGGCGTGCTGGTGCGTGAGAAACGCGAGTACTTTACGCGGCTCCGCGGTGACTGATTCAAACCGTTAGAAGCACCACCAGCACCGTCTTGGCACTGCTGTCAGGCTGGAAGCTCCATGAGCACGGGATCGCCCACGGCGAGGGGACCGGGTTCGACGGTGGTGCCATAGACACCGAGGCAGCCCTGGCGATCGCTGGCAACCGCCCGCAGGATGTCCGGGTTGCGCTCCGTCGTGACGGGGTCGATCGTAATGACTACGCAGCGACCGTCGCGCTTGTCGACACGCATCCGCATGCCGCCGACGCGCAGGACGCAGCCCACCCAGTTGTCCTCGGCGAAAGGCTCGTCAGCGGCTGACTCCACCAGGATATTCGGACGAAATCGGTGGACGTCGAGCGCGGCGCCAACCATCTCGCCGAGCCGGGCAATCGACTGGGTCGTGATGACGGACAGGGGGAAGGTGTCGAAGCAGCCGCGACCTTGCCTGATCACTCGCACCTCGTCATTGTAGAGTTCCGCCGCGAGCGCGGGATCCGCGACATCGAAAATGGCTCCCGACGGAGTTTGCACATTCGTGCGCGACTTGTCCGGCCGGGAGGGCTCGACGAACGACGGGCGGTAGTGATTCAAGTTCGCGGACTCCCGAAGCGTGAGCCACGGAAACCCGCTCTGCACCGCGCGCTGCCGGATGAACGCCCAGCGGCGATCCCCGGCGAGGCCATGCCACCCCACCTCGCATTCAGGCAGCGCCTCTGCCGCCATCGATTTGACCGGATAACGCCATAAGCCCGCGACACGGCCCACTGGTTTGCAATTCCTCGAGTCAGGCATAGAGCAGCCCCTTTTTAAAAGGCGCCCTTACAACCCTCGGAACCAGCGTCGAGCGTGACGGACTCGCATCCGTTGCAGCGCCTCTCGACGGAGCGTGCGCCGCCGGCAGCAGCGCATGGAGATAGACGCGGTAGTACCAAAAAGCGAATGCAGCCGTCAACCTCCTCCGCAGTGCGCGCAAAGGCATGCGGTTACTAGAGCCGCGGTCGGCCTTGGCGTACCATGACGCAACGCAGCCACCTTCCCAACCCGATGAACGTCTTCTCGAACGTCCTCGAAATGGTCGGCCGGACGCCGATGCTCGAAGTGAGCCGGCTCGACACCGGGCCGTGCCGGCTGTTTTTGAAGCTCGAGTTCATGAACCCGGGCGGCTCCGTCAAAGACCGCATCGGCATCTCGATGATCGAGGAAGCCGAGCGCCGCGGCGAGCTGAAACCCGGTGACACGATCGTCGAAGCGACGGCCGGCAACACCGGCATCGGGCTTGCGCTCGCGGCGGCGCAGAAGGGGTATCGGCTGGTCCTGGTGCTGCCCGACAAGATGAGCCAGGAGAAGATCTTCAACCTTCGCGCAATGGGCGCCGAGGTCGTGCTGACGCGGTCGGACGTGGCGAAAGGCCATCCCGAGTATTACCAGGACCTCGGCAAGCGCATTGCGGAGGAGCAGGGTGCCTATTTCATCAACCAGTTCGGCAACCCGGACAATCCCCTCGCGCACGAGAGGACCACCGCCCCCGAAATCCTCGACCAGATGGAGGGCGACCTGGACGCGATCGTCCTCGGAGTCGGTTCAAGTGGAACCGTCAGCGGCATCACGCGCTACCTCGCCGAGCACGCGCCGCAGGTCGAGGTCATTCTTGCCGACCCTGTGGGTTCCGTCCTGGCGGATTACATCAACGAAGGCGAGCTCGGCGAGAAGAACGCCAGCTGGCTCGTCGAGGGCATCGGCGAGGACTTCATCCCGTCGATCGCCGATTTCAGCCGCATCAGGAAGGCTTATGCGATAACCGATGCGGAATCGTTCAGCACCGCGCGCGAGCTCCTGAAGCGCGAAGGCATCCTCGCCGGCTCGTCGACCGGCACGCAGGTCGCCGCCGCGCTGAAGTATTGCCGCGAGCAGAGCGAGCCGAAGCGCGTCGTCACTTTCGCCAGCGACACCGGCAACAAGTACCTGTCCAAGCTGTTCAACGACTTCTGGATGGAGGATCAGGGCTTCATCGAGCGGGAGTCGTACGGCGATTTGCGCGACCTGATCGGGCGGCCGCACGGGGAGCGGGCGACGATTACGGTGAGTCCCTCCGACGTGCTCACGACGGCGCACAACCGGCTGCGGAACGCGGGATTCTCGCAGCTGCCGGTGATGGAGGAGGGGCGCTTGGTGGGGGTGCTGACCGAGGACGCGATCATCCGGTTCGTGTTCGGGCATCCGGATTTGATGCATTCGCCGGTCAGGGATGCCATGCAGACGGCCTACATCCAGGTGGACAAGGATACGAGCATCAACAATCTCGTGGCGATGTTGCAGGTGCAGCCGTATGCGGCGGTATTGGATGAGGATCAGTTTCTCGGGCTGATCACGCGGTCGGATGTTTTGAATTACCTGAGGAAGCAGAGTCAGGCAATTCTCCGATAACCGCTCGTCGCTAGTGACGGGTGTTTACAGGCGGGTTTCAGCGGGAGATGTGGTTGTTATGAGTCGGAAGGAAAGCGACGCCCGGTTTGCCACGCGGGCGATTCACGCGGGGCAGCAGCCGGACCCGCAGACGGGTGCGATCATGCAGCCGATTTACGCAACCTCGACCTATGTGCAGAAGAGCCCCGGCGTGCACCAGGGCTATGAGTATTCCCGCACGCACAACCCGACGCGACAGGCGCTGGAGCGCTGTGTCGCCGATCTCGAGTCGGGGCGCTTCGGGTTTGCGTTCAGTTCCGGCATGGCGGCGACGGCGACGATCCTCGAATTGCTGGATTCCGGCAATCACGTCATCGCGATGGACGACATCTACGGCGGCACCACGCGATTGTTCGAGCGCGTGCGGCGCCGCAGCGCCGGGCTCGAATTCAGCTTCGTGGACCTGAGCGATGCGGCGAAGCTCGAGAGCGCGATCCGCGACGATACCCGGCTGATCTGGATCGAGAGCCCGAGCAACCCGCTCCTGAAGCTGGTGGATTTCGACGCCGTCGTGAAGCTCGCGCGTGACCGCGGGATACTCGTGGTCGCGGACAACACGTTTGCGACGCCCTACCTGCAGCGTCCGTTGGAATTCGGCTGCGACATCGTCATGCATTCGGTGACGAAATTCCTGAACGGCCATTCCGACATGGTGGGCGGCATCGCCGTCACCGCAAACGAAGAGTTGGCCGAGAAGCTCGGCTTTCTGCAGAACTCGGTCGGCTCGGTGCCCGGGCCGTTCGACTGTTTTCTCGCGTTACGCGGTCTCAAGACGCTGG